>CAYOTJ010000313.1:0-5231 GCA_964406855.1 uncultured Saprospiraceae bacterium | reverse complement strand
GGCAAACGATTTTTTGCCGGGGCAGACGCTAAAAGGGGCCGGGGGGCACGCCCTCGTTTTCAGGCTTGTATTCAGTCTTATTCCCAATGTAACAATTGTCACCTCCATTTAACTTCCGGAGGACGAAAAAGTCACCATTTTGTTATGGGTTTTATTGTTACCTTTCGACTGCCAAAGTAACAAGGGACAACCCGGCGACTTAACCGACTGTCGGCGCCTTGTTTTTTTTCTTACTTAAACAGTTGCCTAACATGTTCAAGGAGAGCACCTTTCTGAACGAGAATGCTGCATCGGACGCCCGTGCAGACCTTAACCAATGGGTAGAAAAGATTGCGCAGTATGCTGAAGCGAGCGAGGTGTACTGGTGCGACGGATCGCAGGAAGAGTATGACCGGCTCTGCAATGCGCTGGTGGAAAAGGGTACGTTTATTCGACTGAATGAAGCCAAGCGGCCTAACAGTTTTGCTTGTTTCAGCGACCCCAGCGACGTAGCCCGGGTGGAAGACCGCACCTTCATTTGTAGCCGCCGCAAGGAAGACGCAGGGCCTACCAACAACTGGATGGATCCCCGCGAGATGAAAAACCTGCTGGAAGGCCTGCTGAAGGGATCTATGAAAGGCCGTACCTTGTACGTGGTTCCTTATTGCATGGGCCCGGTGGGATCGCCCTACTCAAAGGTGGGTGTTGAGCTCACCGACTCGGAGTATGTGGTGGTCAATATGCGCATTATGACCCGGATGGGAACCCAGGCGCTGGACCTCATTGATCAAGGCCAGGACTATGTAAAATGCCTGCACACGGTAGGCGCTCCGTTGGAGCCCGGCCAGGCCGACGCCAAGTGGCCCTGCAACCCTACGGTGAAGTACATTGTACACTTCCCTGAAGACCGCTACATTGTATCTTATGGCAGCGGTTATGGCGGCAATGCACTGCTGGGCAAAAAGTGTTTTGCCTTGCGCATCGCTTCCGCCATGGCCTTTGAGGAAGATTGGTTAGCCGAGCACATGCTGATTATGGGCGTGGAGTCGCCGGAGGGTGAAAAGTCGTATATAGGCGCTGCTTTTCCGAGCGCTTGCGGTAAGACCAACTTTGCGATGCTGATACCGCCGCAGGCGCTGAATGGCTGGAAGATCACGACCGTAGGCGACGATATTGCCTGGATATTTAAAGGCGAAGACGGAAGGCTCTACGCTATCAACCCCGAAGCCGGCTACTTTGGCGTAGCGCCGGGTACCAATGAAAAGACCAATCCCAATGCGATGGCCTCCATCAAGGCCAATACCATCTTTACCAATGTGGCTGTTACGCCCGATGGCGACGTGTGGTGGGAAGGCATGACCAAAGAAGCGCCGGCTGGCCTCACCGACTGGCGGGGCGGGGCATGGGATGCTGCCTCCGGCAAGCCGGCAGCCCACCCTAATGCCCGTTTTACGGCGCCGGCAGCTCAAAACCCGGTGCTCGATGCTGAGTGGAATAACCCCGGCGGCGTGCCCATTGCAGCTTTTGTCTTTGGAGGGCGTCGCAGTACGACGGTGCCGTTGGTATACCAATCATTCAACTGGAATTTTGGGGTGTACTTAGCGGCTACGATGGGCTCGGAGATGACGGCGGCAGCCTTTGGCGAGATTGGAAAAGTGCGGCGCGACCCCTTTGCCATGCTGCCCTTCATTGGTTATCACATGGCCGACTATTTTAACCACTGGCTCGACTTTGGCCGCGACCTGCCTAATGCGCCTCGCGTTTTTGGCGTCAACTGGTTCCGCAAAGACGCCGACGGCAATTTCATCTGGCCGGGCTTTGGCGAAAACATGCGGGTGTTGAAGTGGATTGTGCAGCGCGTAAAAGGCCGTACTTCGGCGGTAGAAAGCCCCATTGGCTGGATGCCGCGCTACAAAGATATGGACTGGACGGGCAGCGACTTCACGCGGGAGCAATTTGCTTCGGTGATGGCCGTAGACCGCGAGGCCTGGAAAAAAGAACTATTGATGCACGAAGAGCTGTTTGCGCAGCTCTACGACCGCCTGCCTAAGGAGTTTTTCTTCAACCGCGAGCTGCTGCTGTCGGCGCTCTGGCGTTCGCCGGAGCACTGGGGCCAGGCGCCGGAAAGGGTATAATGGCTTGATGGACAATAATCCGCCCCGGATGCCTGCAAGCAGGCGTCCGGGGCGTTTGTTGGTTATGAAGGATATACAACCGCCGCTTTACGGATTGGTATTGGCTGGGGGGCTCAGCGAACGCATGGGCGCCGATAAAGGCTTGCTCAACTACCGGGGCAAGCCCCATCGCGAATGGTTGGCCGACCAGTTGGCGCCGCTCTGTGAGCAGGTTTTTATCTCGTGCAGGCCGGAACAAGTAGCAGAACTGCCCCAAGGGTATCGGGGGCTGCCAGACCGGGCGCCCAACCTCGGGCCGGCAGGAGGGTTGCTTAGCGCCGCCGCCGCACAGCCTGGCGCGGCCTGGATGGCGGTAGCCTGCGATCTGCCGCTGTTGGATGCCGATACGCTGGCCGTATTGATTGAGGCGCGTGATACCTCGGCCGACGCTACGGCTTTTTTTAGTCCTTATATAAATGGTCCCGATCCGCTGGCGGCCATTTGGGAACCTACTGCGCTGGCTTTGCTGGCCGACAGCCAGCATAAAGGGCCTTTCAAGACCTTGAGATCGGCAAGGGTAAGGCTTATTCACCTCGACGACGCCTCGGTGCTGGCTAATGTCAATACGCCGGGGGCGAGGGCTGAGGCACAGGCCCGGCTGAAGAAGCCATAAATTTATGGGCGCTCGTACTGCCGCAATATCTGTTTAGCTACGCTGCTCTTGTGCACCTCGTCGGGGCCGTCGTAAATGCGGGCGCTGCGCTCGTGGCTATACCAATAGCTGAGCAGGGTGTCGTCGGTCATGCCTAAAGCGCCGTGGGTTTGGAGTGCGCGGTCGAGTACCCGGTTGAGCACCTCAGCGCAGTAAAATTTGATGGTCGATATTTCCACCCGGGCTTTTTGGGCGCCTTCGCGGTCAATTTTTTGCGCGGCATCGAAGATCAGCAACCGGGCGGCGCGTATTTCAGCCTGGCTTTCGGCTATCCAGTTTTGAATGGTTTGCTTATCGGCCAGCACCTGACCTTCTCCTATGGGCCTGCTGAGGGCATAGCGGCACATCATGTCGAAGGCACGGTCGCAGATGCCCATCCATCGCATACAGTGGTGAATGCGGCCCGGCCCGAGGCGGGTTTGGGCGAGGGCAAAGCCAGTGCCCTCTTCTCCGATGCGATTGGCTACAGGTACGCGCACCTGATGATAGCGAATTTCGGCATGGGAGTCCCAGAGGCTACCGCTATGGCCCAACATGGGGATGTTGCGCACCCGCTCAAAGCCCGGCGCGTTGGTGGGTACAATGATCATGCTGGCCCGTTGGTGGGGCGAGGCATCGGGCTGGGTAACGGCCATGACGATGGCAAAAGCAGCGCCCTCGGCGGCAGTGGTAAACCATTTGTGGCCGGTGATGACGTACTCATCGCCTTCTCGCACCGCCTCGGTGCTCATCAGCAGGGGGTTGGAGCCGGCGTGGTGGCGCTCCGTCATGGAAAAGCAGGAGCGGATGTCGCCTGCTACCAAAGGCCTCAGGTAAGTTTCCTGTTGGGCGGCCGAGCCAAAAGCGGCCAGCAACTCCATATTGCCGGCATCGGGAGCCTGGGCATTGAAGATGTACATACCAAAGGGACTTCTACCTATGACGGCGCACAGCAGGCCATGCTCCATCATAGAGAGGCCCATGCCGCCAAAGGCTGTCGGCGCCTGGGGCGCCCAAAGGCCCAGGTTTTTTACCTGCTCCCGCAGGTCGTGCAGGGCCGGCAGGGCGCGTGCGAAGTCGTAAGGGCTGTAGCGGGTCTCTATGGGCATCACTTCGCGTTGCAGGAAGGTCTGCGCCCGCTGAAGGATGTCGTCGAAATCAGGGCGAATGCCTGTGGCGTTACTCATCTTGAAGGGAAGTTGAAGGCGGGCTGCAACTGCGCCTGCGGCCTGCCTTAGGGTGCTACATATCCTGTTGCTGAAGCCACTGCCCCACGGCGGAGGCTGTGTCGGCGACACAACCGGGGTCGAAGGGCGAGCGCAGCCCGGCTAAGGCCACCAATTCAAGGAACGATTTGCCGCCGCCGGCCTGGCACAGCCGCACGTAATCGGCCCAGGCTGCGGCATGATCCTGTCTGTCTCGCTGCCAGAACTGGAAAGCGCAGATTTGCGCCAGGGTATAATCAATGTAATAAAATGGAGAGCCATAGATGTGCGACTGCTTCTGCCAGTAACCGCCGCCTTCGAGATAAGCATTGCCCGCATAATCGCGGTGGGGCAGGTAGCGCTTTTCGAGGGCGCTCCAGGCCTGATTGCGCTGCTGCGGGCCGGCATCGGGGTTGTCGTATGCGAAGTGCTGAAACTCGTCGACAGCTACGCCGTAGGGCAGGAACGTAATGGCGCCATTGAGGTGCCCATACTGGTAGCGGGCCGTTTGATCGCCGAAGAAGAGTTGCATCCAAGGCCAGGTGAAAAACTCCATGCTCATGGAATGTATCTCGCAGGCGTCGTAAGTAGGCCAGAAATACTCGCTAACGCCGTGATGCCTGCTGCTGTATACCTGAAAAGCATGGCCCGCCTCGTGGGTTAGCACGTCTATGTCGCCGTTGGTGCCGTTGAAGTTGCTAAAGATAAAAGGGGCGCCTTCGTCGTCGATGAAGGTGCAGTATCCGCCAGTGGCTTTGCCGTCGCGGGCCACGAGGTCCATGAGCTGCCCCTCGCGCATAAAGCGGAAAAATGTATCGGTTTCGGCCGATAGCTCGCCGTACATGCGGCCCGCCTGCTCGATGATCCAGTGGGGGTCGCCGAGGGGGCCCGCGCCGACTTCCCCAAATCGGTAGTTCTCTTCATAAAAATAAAGATGCTCAAGCCCCACCCGCTCCCGCTGGCGCTCGTACTGCCGACGGGCTAAGGGCACTACGTGACGGGCAATTTCGTTGCGAAACCGGGCCACCTTAGCTGCGTCATAGTCGGTGCGCAACATGCGCACATAGCCCAGAGGCGTAAAGTTGGGGAAGCCCAATTGTCGGGCTACCTTGGTGCGCACCCGCACCAACTCATTAAAAATGCGATCAAACTCGCCGGACCGCTCCGCAAACCAGTCCCAGCGCGCGGTGGCGGCCTGACGCCTGACGTTGCGGTCGGGGTCGAGCTCCCGCACCTCAATGG
>CAYOTJ010000312.1:0-5233 GCA_964406855.1 uncultured Saprospiraceae bacterium | reverse complement strand
CTCCCGTACCTTAGCCCGCCCCAACCTGCGCGAGCTGGCGCCCTTCGAGCAGTTCGACACCAAGAACGGTTTCTTCAACGTGGGTAACCCCAACCTCCAGCGCACCCTCATCCAGAACTACGACCTGCGCTTCGAGGTATACCCCAAAACCGGCGAACTGCTGGCCCTTAGCGTATTCTATAAGCAGTTTACCGACCCCATCATCCGGGCCTTCAACCCCCGCGCCACCATCCCCGAGCTTTCGTTCGTCAACGTAAGCGAAGCCCAGGTTTATGGCGTAGAACTCGAATTCCGCAAGAACCTCGGCGGCCTCGGCAAGGCTTTCGACCACTTCTACTTTAGCGGCAACACGGCCTTCATCCAGTCGTCTTACCCCATCCCGGCCGACGAGCTGGCCAACCACCAGGTCATTGACCCCACCTACGACCAGACGGAGCGCCCCTTCCAGAGCCAGGCGCCCTTCATCGTCAACGCCATCCTTACCTACCTCAACCCCGATAAGGGCTGGGAGTCGTCGATGTCGTTTAATGTGTTGGGCCGCAAGCTCTACAACATCGCCCTCTTCGGTACCCCCGACGTATACGAAGAGCCCTTCCCGCTGCTCAACTTCAAGCTCAGCAAGCGCTTTGCCAACAACTACCAGGCCAGCTTCACCGCTCGCAACCTGCTCAACCCCATCAACAAAAAGACCCAGATATTCCGCGATCAGGAGTACATCGCCGAGTCGTTCCGCTTAGGCACTTCACTGGGCATTACCCTGTCGTACTTCATTCGCTAAAGCTACATAACAGATACTGCCAGAAGCAGGGGCGTTGTTCGCAGCGTTCCTGTTTCTTTTTTTTGGGCAGCCGCCCCGCCCAAGACCCCGGCCATCGGGCTACTCCCCCAATTATCCGACAACTTCGCCGGGGCCTCGGGCGGGTCGCCGGGCTATCCGGTCGCAGGAGCTCCCTTTTATCCCTGCTGCGGGCCGATACCTCCGTCAGCAGCCCCCTCCGCCTCAACCTCACCCTCAATCTTAACCTCACCCTCAACCTCACCCTCAACCTCACCCTCGCTTGCATGTATACCACCTAAGCCTTATCTTTGTCTTACACAAACAACCGCATGGCTCAGATTACAAGCTTATCACAATTAGACCCCAATGGGCTGTATTCCTACGCCGACTACCTCTCGTGGCGGCTGGAGGAGGCCATTGAACTCATCCGGGGGCGGCTGCTGAAAATGTCGGGACCTAGTCGTCGGCATCAGCGCATCTCCAGAGAGCTGAGTGGTCAGTTTTATCTGCACTTTCAGCAGCGGCACTGCGAGTTTTACGCTGCCCCCTTCGATGTGCGGCTGCCCGACCAGCGCAAATCTGCCTTGCTTCACAAAGACATCCATACGGTGGTGCAGCCCGACCTCTGCATCATTTGCGACCCCGCCAAGCTCGATGACCGGGGCTGCTTAGGCGCCCCCGACCTCATCGTAGAGATACTCTCGCCCGGCAATGCGGCCAAAGAAATGCGCCTCAAAAAAGACCTGTACGAGGAAAGCGGCGTACTCGAGTACTGGATCTTCGACCCCGAACGGGAGACGGTACACCAACTGCACCTCACCGAGTCGGGGGCCTACAGCCTGCCCCGCGTCTACATCAATGAAGATGTGTTGCAAAGCGTCATCTTCCCGGAGCTGCGGATAGAGTTGGCGGAGGTGTTCCGGGATCGGTTGATGGAGTGATGACTTGTTCAGCAGCAAAATAGAGGCTTATATCTCATAGGGTAACTCCATGCTTGTACTCTTGTCCTGTCGCCGCAACATACAAAGGTTAATCAATTCATTAAGGGCAGTAAATATTTTTTTTAGCTTTTGGCCCCGGCCAAGGGATAGCAGGGAGCTCCTGCGACCGGATAGCCCGGCCGCCGGCCCGCCCGTGCATTGTGCTTCATGGGCAGGCTGACATACGGGCGGGCCGGCGGTGGCCCCAAAAAAAGAATTATAATTCTCCAAATTCTAAACCTTTTCCCAAAACGCCGCTACCTGCGCGCTCCAGGTGTAGGGCCTAAGCGCTTCGGCCGATGCCTGCCAGGGCCAGGCGCCCGACCATGCCCAGGCCCTATAGCCATCGAGCAACCACCGGGTCATGGCTGCTTCTGCGCCAGGGGTATGGGCGCTAAAGACGCGCCCGCCGCCGGTATGTTCTACCAACCGGAGCAGCTCGGCATCCTCGGGGCCATTTACCAAAGCCAGTATGGGGCGCCCTGCTGCAAGATAATCGTATACTTTGGCCGTGAGCACGCCGCCCCGGCCGCCGTCCGACCACGAGAGCAGCACATTGAGCTGACTTTGACGCTGAAGCGCGCGAGCCTCAGCCAAGTCGAGCTCAGGCAGGGTTTGTCCCAGGTGGCGCAGGCCGTGTTGGAGTAGCCAGGCATCCCACAGAGCCCCGTCGCGGCCGGCGTAAACGAGGCGTAGCCGGGCCGGATTGAGCTCTCCGGCAGTAAGCAGTTTGCGCAGTAGCCCCAACAGCATATCCGGCGATTGCAGCCCAGGGTACAGCGAGCCGGTATAAGCGATGGTGAAGTTGGCATCTAAAGCCACGGAAGGAGCGCCGCCGGCGGCCTGGGGCAGTCCATTTTGCAGTACCTCCACAGGGCGTTTTAGTATGGATGAAAAAGTACCGGCCAATCCCTCCGAGACGGTAGTTATCCGCTGCGCCGACCGCAGTAGCCGCGCAGCAAAGCGGTTTTGCAACCGCGGCCATAGCACATCGCGCCTACGCTCGTCAACGGGCAAATCCCTGAAGTCGGCGATCCATACCAAATGCGGGTAGCGCCGCTTGAGTAACCAGGCTGCCACATGATCGCTCCAGGGGCGGTAAGAGCTGAAGATATGGGTGATGCCCTGCTCGTTTATTACCTTGGCGCCCTGTCGGTACGCCGCCAGGATATATGCCAGGCCCCCATCGCCCCACCACAGTACCGCCGGGAAGCTTTGGCGCAGCCTGCGCAGCCAGGCTTTTATGGGGCTTTGGGCAGTCGTAGCCGCTATGCTGGAAGCGCCGCCCTGTCGGCGCGCCCAGCGCGTGCGAAGATCGCCATGCGTAGATGCGTATACGAGCCGTACCTGGGGCAGCGCTAAAGAGGGGTCGTGCCGAAATAGCGTATGGTTATCGGCAGTGATGACGTGTATGGAGTCCGCCACACGGGTCGTTTCTAAATAAAAGTGGTATAAGCGATGAGCGCCCACCACCTTTACTGGCGGAAAATAGTAGGCCAGCATGAGCAGTCGTACAGTAGAGGCCACGGTTATTTTTGCCGCAAAATAACCAAAAAGTCGCTATGCCAGCGCCCTGATTTTATGGAGCCGCCCCATCGGTTCAATGCGCGACTGGCCCGGATGGCCAAGCGGGGCGAAAAATGGTGTAGAAAAGGAATAGAAGGCGGCAGCCAGACGATGCTGCCCTCAAAGCGATCGCCGGCAAGCGCCAGCGCTTCCGCCGGGCTGTAGTGAAAAGTAGGGAAAGGAGCGCTCAATACCCGCCGGCCCAAGCGCAGTCGAAGAGCGACTGGGGCTACCCATCGGCGCAGGCTGTTTTCCCAACTGCGGGCATGGGTAAAGCTGATGATGATTTTGCCATCGTCGGCCAGCCAATGGGCGGCGCAAGCCAGGTCGACTTGTAGTTGGGCCGGGGGCAGGTAAGTGCTCACGCCCAGCCAGCAGATCAGATCAAATGCAGGCGCCGCAGCAGGCGGCGTCCATTCGGTCACATAGCCGCAGTAGCGCTGTAGCGGCGGAATAGGGCTGGCAGCCAGCATAGCGGCGGAAGGATCGAGACCAAAATAGTAAAAAGGCGTCCTGCTCCGGGCTGATAACAGGCGATACAAAAGGCCGTCTCCACAGCCTATGTCTAACAGCGCCGGGGGGGCGTCGTCTGTGGGCAATTCGTCCAATGCGCAGGCCGCCCGCTCGTGGTGCATCCATTGCACAAAGGGGTTGCGCCGGTCATAGCGGTTGGCGCGGGCATCAAAAAAGTCGATTATACGCGGATCGGGGGCCATCAGCGCAGCAGTGAAGCAATGAGTGAAAGATAGGCTTCGGCTATTATTTCCTGTCGGTAGCCGTTCAATATGTGTTGCCTTCCGTTGCGGCCCAGGGCTGCCCTTTGTTCGGCCGACGAATGGTAGGCGGCCGTCAGGGCCAATTGTAATGAAATGGCGTCGCGGGGCTGGGCCAGCCATCCGGTTTTTTCGGGTATTACCAAAGTCTTACACCCGGATACATCGGTGGCTATGGCGGGCCGCTCCATACTCAGCGCTTCTAACAGGGTGCGCGGCATCCCTTCGCCATAGCTGGGCAGCACTATGGCCTCGGCTTCGGCTATGGCGGGCCGCACATCGGCTAAGGGGCCGATGTAGCTCAGGCCAGGTAGACGCAGCAACTCATTCCAGCGCGCCGCCGGTATCGCTCCGGGTTGCTCGGCTTCATACCAGCCTGCCAGCAGCAGCCGGGCCCCTCGTTCGGCTAAGCCCGAGCCGCGCCAGGCCTCGCCCAACTCATAGAGCCCTTTATCGACAAGCATCCGGCCAAGGTATAAAAAAGTAAAAGGAACGTCGGTCGGTCGCGGTCGCGGCCTGTAAGCTTCAGTATCTATACCCGAACCCGGTATCAGCGCCCATCGAGGGTTCTGGATGCCGGCTTCGCGGAGTTGTCGGGCGTCATCGGGGTTTTGCGTTACCAAGGCATCTGCCCGGCATAGCGCCTGCTGATATAAGCCCAACGTTACCAACCGCCGCCAACCCGGATGCAACAACGCAGAGCCCAGGCCCGTAACGTTCGCTACCGAGGGTATGCCCGCCCGAGCAGCGGCAAGGGTACCCCATATATTGGGTTTAACAGTAAAATGCAGGATGAGGTCAGGCCGCAGCTTTTTATAACAGCCATAAAGCTCTCTGTAGAGCTGCCACTCCTGCCAGGGGTTTTGGCCGCGGGCGCGGAGGTGGTTCAGCGAATAAAAATGGATACCTGCCTGCTCAAGCGTGCCGCAGGCTTCTCCCGCAGGAGCTAAGGCGCTCAACTGATGCCCGGCGGCTAGTAGGGTTTCCCAAAGGGGGCGCCTAAAGTGAGCGAGGTTAAAGGCGGTATTGCTGGTGAGAAGGATGTGTGGCATGGCTTTGCGTTTAGTTACTCGCTGCGCTCGCGTTTAGTTACTCGCTGCGCTCGCGTTTAGTTACTCGCTGCGCTCGCGTTTAGT
>CAYOTJ010000311.1:0-5236 GCA_964406855.1 uncultured Saprospiraceae bacterium | reverse complement strand
CTTTCCGGCGCTGCCAGGCCCAACTGTTGCTGTGGGCAGACACCCTGCGCAGCAAAATTACGGGGCGCGCGCCACTCATCACTACGGAAACCATCCGCAACTCGTTTCAGCGCTATGGCTACAACAACCGGCACTCATGCGAAGAGCTTGGGCTGACGTACATACCCGCCGCCGAGACCATAGCCGAGACGGCCGCCCAATACTCGGCGTCGAAAGCGGCGGGCCGGCCGGCCGATGTGTTGCCGCTGCGGTAAGGCGGGGCGCGCCGGCCATGCGGGCCGTTAAATATCCGTTAAAGTAGCAACCCCGGCGGCCATAAACCTGTATTTTTGTATACTGCGCGTTGGCAGGTTCTGCGCACAAACCAGCGGTGTATACCCAAAACCTGCCAGCGCAAACTATAAAAGGCCTCAAAAGCCGGCTCCTTGTTTACTATGAATCGCAAAGTGATTACCCTCATCATCGGATTGATGAGCGCCGCCGTGGTCGGGTTGGTGTGGCTGCAAATGGGCCTCATTCGCACGTCTATGCGCGAAAACGAAGCCCGTTTTGACAACAGCATCTTCAGGGCGCTCAATGCGGTAGCATCGAGGGTGGAGAATGCCGAACGCCGCGAACTCTTCAACTTTTCGATGAATGGCTTCGTAGCCAGCTACTATCAAAACAACAATGCGCCGGCCCGCCCCTTTGGCGCCAGCCCGGCGGCTAATACGTCGGCGGCCGAAGGCGCCGAGCTGCTCGACCGGCTGATGGAGCAATTTACCGACACCTGTTCCTGCCTCAACTGCCAGCGCCTGCGCGGCGAGCAGGGCGCCGCCTTCTTAGCGGCCAGCTACCGCGACCCCTTCATGCCTTTGGCCGAACGGGTAGACATAGACCAGTTGCGCAAATCCATTGACCAGGAGTTGGGCAAC
The DNA here is from genome assembly GCA_964406855.1 of uncultured Saprospiraceae bacterium. Taxonomy (GTDB): domain Bacteria; phylum Bacteroidota; class Bacteroidia; order Chitinophagales; family Saprospiraceae; genus JAUMBM01. The sequence continues at coordinate 4,322 of CAYOTJ010000311.1, read as the reverse complement.
AACGGCATCAAAACGGATTATTACTACGGCGTATACAGCCAAACCGAACGCGCCTTCGTCATCTATAACGGCAACTTTGTAGCCACGGAAGGCCCCGCCACCGAAACCCTGCCCGACGCCGACGCCGTATTTGCCTCCAAATACCGCGTAACCCTCTTTGACGACGGCGAAGCCCAGCCCGCAGGCATGCTGATGATGTACTTCCCCAGCCGATCGAGCGTGTTGTGGAGTTCGCTGTGGCTCAATTTTTCGGGGGCTTTGGTTTTTGCCCTCGTCATCCTGCTTTGCTTTGGCTATACCCTCATGGTCATCAACCGCCAAAAGCGGGTATCGGAGATGAAAAATGACTTTATCAACAACATGACCCACGAGTTTAAAACGCCCATTGCCACTATATCCTTAGCCTCCGACAGCATCACCAACCCCAAGATAGCAGGCGACCCCGACAAAGTTGCCCGCTTCGCCAACATAATAAAACAGGAAAATAAACGTATGAATAGTCAGGTGGAGAAAGTGCTGCAAATGGCGCTCATCGACCGGAGCGAGTTTAAACTCAAGCTCAGTCAGGTCGATCTCCACGAGGTAATCTTGCGGGCGGTGGAAAACATCGGATTGCAGGTAGAGCAGCGCGACGGCTCGGTTAAAGCAGTGCTTGAAGCTGCCAAACCTATCGTCGAAGCCGATTTTACCCACATTTCCAATGTGATCAACAACCTGCTGGATAACGCCAATAAATATTCGCCAGAAAAGCCCGATATAACCGTTTACACCCGCGACGTACGCAACGGCGTAGAGGTCACCGTGGCCGATAAAGGTATGGGTATGAGCAAAGAAGCGCGCAAGCACATCTTTGACAAGTTCTACCGCGTGCATACCGGCAACGTACACGATGTGAAAGGCTTTGGGCTGGGGCTCAGCTATGTGAAGGCCATGATGACGGCCCACCGCGGAACCGTAGAGGTCAGAAGCGAGTTGGGTAAGGGCAGCAGCTTTATCTTGTGCATCCCTCACCAACCCGAGGTAAAACCCATAGCCACAGCCCTGAGCGCTGAGTGGGAGTAAGGCGCAGGCGTAATGCGCTTGACTTTTAAGAACCAGCTTTCAATGGACGAGCAGAAAAAGTAATCCTTATGGCTTATAAAATTCTACTGGTTGAAGACGACCAAAATTTCGGAGATGTGTTGCGCTCTTATTTAGAAATGCACGACTACGACGTGACCTTAGCCACCGACGGCGTGCAGGGGCTGGATTACTTCGTCCGGGATGATTACGACCTTTGCATCTTAGATGTGATGATGCCCAAAAAAGACGGATTCACCTTAGCCAGGGAAATCCGCGAAAAAGACCTTCAGACGCCCATCATCTTCCTCACGGCCCGCATGATGAAAGAAGACGTGCTGGAAGGCTTCCGCCGGGGCGCCGACGATTACATCACCAAGCCCTTCAACTCCGAAGAGCTGCTGCTGCGCATCCGCGCTGTGCTCAAGCGCAGCGTATCGGTAGCCGACCCCAAGGAGGAAAAAAATGAGTTTATGATCGGGCAGTACCACTTCAATTACCCCTTGCGCATACTCACCTACAACAAAGGCGCCCGCGAGGAAGAAAAGGAAAAGCTGTCGCCGAAAGAAGCCCAACTGCTGCGCATGTTTGCAGCCCACGTCAACGACGTGCTGCCCCGCTCGGAGGCCCTCACCAAAATCTGGGGCGAAGACAACTACTTCACCGCCCGCAGTATGGATGTATTCGTCACCAAACTGCGCAAGTACCTGCGCCGCGATGAAAACATCGAAATTGTAAACATCCACGGCAACGGCTTCCAGTTGCTCATCCGCGATGGCGAAGCCGCCAATTAGCCCTTAATCCACCTTTATGTCTGTTCGTTCGGCCGCCAAGGCCATCATCATTGAGGACGACCACGTCCTGCTCATTCGCTATCGCGACGAGCGAGGCGTTTATTATGGCCTGCCCGGCGGCGGCCAGGATCGTCACGAAGCGCTCAGCGAAACCGTCGTGCGCGAATGTCTTGAAGAAATCAACTGCCGCGTCATTCCTCAGGAGCTGCTCTTTGTGCGCGAGTTCATAGGCCCCCGCCATGCCAAGCTTGCGCGCCATTCCGACTTCCACCAGGTCGACCACTACTTCCGTTGCCGGCTGGCTCCGGATAGCCGGCCCGAAAATGGCCCCGGCGCCGACGTAGCCCAGGAGGGCGTAGCGTGGCTGCCCTTGGCTCAGTTGCACGAATACCACATCACGCCGGCCGCCATACGGCCCTGGCTACAGCGCATCGACGCCCCCGAGCGGCCCGTTTATCTCGGCCCCGTCGATTAATTTGGCAGGAATAGCTTATCTTTGCTTTCTCGAAAAATCAACTCCTGCACTGCTATGAAGGAACAGTACGTAAAGTTCTACGCGCACCGCCTTGGGCGCGATATCGAAACCTTAGTCTTTGGCCATGCCGGCTACCCGGTGGTGCTCTTTCCCACTACCATGGGACGCTACTACGAAAACAAAGACTTCCGGCTCGTAGAGTCGGCTCAGTGGTTCGTAGAGCAAGGCTTGGTGCGCATTTTCTGCCCCGACAGCATCAACACCGACAGTTGGTACAACCGCAACATCCACCCGGCCCACCGGGTGCACAACCACACCCTCTACGACCGCTTCCTCAGCGAAGAGTTTGTGCCTCAACTCCAGCGGCTGTCGCCCACCGGCAAAGTAGCCGTTGCCGGCCCCAGCTTCGGCGGCTATCAGGCCGCCAACTTCGCCTTCCGGCACCCCGACCAAACCAGCCACCTCATCAGCATGAGCGGCGCCTTCGACATCAAGAGCTTCATGGACGGCTACTACAACGACGAAACCTACTTCAATAACCCCGTCGACTTTGTGCCCAACCTCCACCACCCCGATCTGTGGCGCATGAAGATCATTTTGGGCACCTCCGAGTGGGACATCTGCCTCGACGCCAACCGCACCATGTCGGGTATCCTGCAAGCCAAAGGCGTGCCCCACTGGCTGGATGTGCGCGGCTGGGTGCAGCACGACTGGCCCCTCTGGCGCGAGATGTTTCCCCACTATTTGAGCCTGCTTTGATAAAATCTTCCTTTTCAGCGCTTAGGGCTTGGTGGTTCCGCGCCTTTTTGCGTACATTCGTGCAAAACGCTTAACGAACATCGGTTATGAAGAAAATTGGTATACTCTACGGCCAGGAGCGTTCCTTTCCAGCCGCCTTTGTGGATCGGGTAAACAGCAAAAAAGTAGACGGCATCCTTGCCGAACCTGTGCGCATCGACAAGGTGCAGCAAGACGCAGGCCCCGACTACGCCGTCATCATCGACCGCATCTCTCAGGACGTGCCCTTCTACCGGGCCCTCCTCAAAAATGCGGCCATCGCCGGCACTGCCGTCATCAACAACCCCTTCTGGTGGAGCGCCGACGAAAAATTCTTCAACAATGCCCTGGCCGTACGCCTTGGCGTGCCCGTGCCCAAAACGGTACTGCTGCCCTCCCGCGAGCACCCTACCGACACCACGGCCGACTCGTTTACCAACTTAGCCTTCCCCCTCGACTGGGAGGGCATCTTCAACTATGTGGGCTTTCCGGCCTACATGAAGCCCCATGCCGGCGGCGGCTGGAAGAGCGTCTACAAAATTCGCGATGCCGAAGACCTCTTCAATAAGCTCATGGAAACCGGCCAATTGGTGATGATGCTTCAGGAAGAAATCGTCTTCGACGCCTACTTCCGCTGCTACTGCATCGGCGGCAAGTATGTGCGCATCATGGACTACGAGCCCCGCAACCCCCACCACCTCCGCTACGCCGCCAAGCACGACGTATCGCAGGAACTGCGCAACACCATCCACGACTATGTGCTGCGCCTCTGCCAGGGCCTCGGCTACGACTTCAACACCGTAGAGTTTGCCATCCGCGACGGCGTCCCCTACGCCATCGACTTCTGCAACCCCGCCCCCGACGCCGACGTACACTCGGTGGGCCCCGACAACTTCGAGTGGGTCGTAGAAACCGCCGCTACCTACGCCATTGAGCGCGCTCAGGCGCAACAGCCCGGCCAGGACAACCTCACCTGGGGTTCCTTCCTCCGGCAGGCCGCCAACGGCGAGGCCATCAGCGCACCCGCTGCGCCGGCGCCGGCCAAGGCGGCGGCTCGTCGCAAAAAATAAGCTGCTATATTAGACTTGTTCTGCGGGTTTTGTGTATAAACGGCAACGGTTTTCCGGGCCAATGTGCGCAAAACCCGCTCGTACATTGAGCGAGCGCCGTCGGGCAGGGTTCTTACTTTAAGGTTTGGGTGTGCCCCCCGGCCCCCT
>CAYOTJ010000310.1:0-5241 GCA_964406855.1 uncultured Saprospiraceae bacterium | reverse complement strand
GACGGAAAAAGAGCAAGTCAAGATGCACAAATCTTGGCTTGGAGAACTATAAATATGGAGAAGGGTGCGGAGGGTATCGTGAAAACAGGGTTATAGGAGGTCTCTGGGATTGTAACCAGTACTATTATTGATGTTAATTATCTTTCAATAGCCGATGTCGGACCGGGGGGCGCAGTTTTTACCCGGCTGAGGCACGAAGACGTTTACCCGACCGAGTGCAACGAGGGCGTGGCGGCGGCGCCGCCCGTGTTGATATGATCAAGCAGATGCTATGCGGCTGGGGGTTTTTACCCGGAAGAGCGCAGCGAGGACGCGGTACCCGAACCTGCAAAGGGCGGGCCCATAAAAAAACCCTTTGTACGGCGGTTCAGACCTCCTCCGTATGTGCTATCGCTTTTGCTACTAAGGCATCCCCCGTCACATTGGTCACGGTGCGAAACATATCCAACAGGCGATCCATGGGCAGAATGATTCCTACCCAGGCTGCGTCCATGCCCAGCGATTCCATCACGACCATCATCAGCACTAACCCTCCACTGGGCACGGCTGCCGAGCCAATGCTGGACAGGGTGATGAGCGCGCCCATAAGCACGAGATCGGATATATCGAGGGATATGCCGTGCCAGTGCGCCAGAAAGATGATGCACACCGATTGGTAGAGGCTGGTGCCGTCCATGTTTACCGTGCTGCCTATGGGAAGTACAAAATTGGCGATAGCAGGCGGCACCTTCAGATTTTCCGTTACGCAGCGAAGCGTCACGGGCAGGGTACCGGCTGAGGAGCTGGTAGAAAAGGCCATGCTTTGAGCGGGCAGCATTTTCTGAAAAAAATCGCGAAATTGCCAGCGCCGGGTAATGGCGCTCAGGATTGCAGGGTAAATTACATAGGTAAGCAGTAGGAGGCCGGCGAGGGCCGTAGAAGAGAAAGCCAGCAGGCTGAGTAAAATGCCTACCAATTCTTTAAGCGAACCGGCCACCGATACGATGGTACCTGCCATGAGCGCAAATACAAACAAAGGCGCCAGCCGCATGACCCACTCGATGAGCAGCAACAGGGCGGCGTTGAGGCTGTCGCACAACTTAAGCAAGGGTTGCGCTTGCTCGGCGGGAATAAAAAGCAACGCCATACCCAGCAGCATACCAAAGAAGATGACCTTGAGGAGCGATTTGATGTCGCCCAAGGCAACGAAGATGTTATCGGGTACGAGAATATCCACTAAATAGCCCAGGCCAGTTTTTTCTTTTTGGTTGCTCTTTTTTTCGAGGGTTTCGGCTAAGCCTTTGGCGATTTCTTCGCGGCGGATGAGCTCGCCGTTGCGCATCCATTTGATGAATACGGCGTCTTGCGCTACGGTAAACTCATCGCCCGATTGATAGCTGCCCTTCTCCGGGGCAATCTGGCCGTTGTAGATAAGCGCGTAAACGCCTTCCTGAAGCAGGAATCCTGTTTTCAGTTGGCCGGCCTCCCCTTCCCGGAACCCGATGCTGTCTTTTTGCTGCACGTTGGTCACTGTATGGGTTTGCAGGCTATTGGCTTCCACTTTGGCGAGGATGGCATACAGCACGCCAAAGAGCATAGCCAACAGGATGCGGGCGGAAGTGGATCTGAGCATGTTGCTTATATTTTAATGGTGATGGAATTTTTGTTAAGCTAAATTCAAGCCCAAAATAGCCACAATACCCACAAATACCAAACCGCCCAGGCGCCCCTGACGGGTAAGCAAAGGCAGCAGGGTGCAACTTATCGCCCTTATCCTATTCAATATCTTTTTCTTTTTTTTGGGGCCACCGCCACCCCGCCCGAAAAAGAAAGTAGCCCATAAAAGGTCAATACTCGGGCGGGGCGGCGGCCGGGCTGTCCGCTCTTATGGCCTTCCCTTCTTCACCCCGCGGAATATACGCTTCGCTATTCCGCAGCGTGAAGCCGGTCAGGCCATACCGCTCCCATCCCTTGGCCGGGCATGCAGCCCAACCTGCGATATGCTCAAAGCGGAGCAAGTCGCCCGGCGGCGGCAACCTCCTACAGCCCCCGCTGCCACAAACTCTTTCCCACCCTTTGGCGTTATCATGGTTGCGACAGAAACCAATGAAGAATCTCAGATTTGACCACTTAGAGCAGCAATTCCCCGAAGACGACTGGCTGGCCGGCGAAAGCCTCTATGCCAATGGGGCGCTCACCGCTTTGCGGGAAACAGAAAAGCGCTTTTGGGTAAGCATAGTCAAAGACGAAGATGAAGCTTACGAAACTGAGGCGCACATCACCCCCAGCCGCATCAAAACAGCGGCCTGCGAGTGCGAGCGTTACCGCGCAGCCGGCAGTTGCGGACACTTGGTAGCGATGGCGCTGGCCCTGCGCGCACATCTCGCCGACCAGGCCGCTAACGTCAAAGATGCTACCCTGCTGCCGCTACCGACCAATCTGCGCCCGGCACGCAGCCCCAACCGGATAAAAACAGCCCTTACCGAGGCCAACCCCGAAGCGCTACACCGTTTCCTGCTCGACTATGCCCGGCGCCAACCCGCTTTTGGGCTGGCCCTCCGCGCTTTCCTGTCCGACAACCCCGCTCAGGTCAATTACCACGAGCAAAGCCGCGATCTGCTGGAAGCCGCCCTCCGCGATGCTCGCCAGGCCAATGGCCGCATTGGCCTCAGAGGCGCCCAACAGGTGGCCCGCCTTCTGGATGAAATGATGACCTATAGTCGGCACCAATTCGCCCTCGGCGCCTGGACCGAAGCCGTCACACCTGCTCAGCTCATCATCGACCGACTGCCGCCTGTGCTGCGCAAAGTAGAACGCGGTCGCGATGCCTGGATCGGCAACCTCGTCAAAGCCGCTAAAATCATAGGCGAAGTACTGGACAGCTCCTTAGCGCCGGCCCTCCGCGACAGCATTATGATCTGGCTTCAGGGCCAACTTCTTAAAATGACCCTGCGCAGTTGGTCGCTCGACATCCTCCTTTGGGCTACCTGGCTACGCCACAACCCCGAGCATGAGCGCAACGAAATGCTGGGCCGCCAGCTCATCCAGCAGTATTTAGCAGAAGGCCGCTCGCCGGCGCCCCTCTTCGACGCATGGAGGCAAGCCAAAGGGCGCACCTTTATTATATGGCTGGCGCAGCAAAGCGCTGTAACCCCCGGCTGGCGGTGGCCCGCCTTAGCCTGGCTCGTAGACCAGGAGCTATGGGATGAAGCCGGCGTTCTAGCCGCAGGCAGCGGCCCTGCCGACCTCCCTGACCCCGAGCCCGCCACAGAAGCGTTCTTATTGCCGGCGCTATGGCATAGCGGCAAAACCGAACTCTTGCAGTTCTACCTCTACCAGGCCATCTGCCAGAAGCTCGACAGCCGATATTACCAACTGCTTCGGCAGTACGATCTGCTGGAACCCGACCGCCTGCTGGCCGCCTTGAACACCCTGCCCTTCTCGGGCAAAAAAATAGAGCTCATGGCCCTGACCTTAGCCGACGCCCAGCGCTGGCCAGAGGTGCTGGAGTTGGCCGAACGCTACACCCAGGCCGGGCTACTCGAAACCTATGCCGCCCAGCTTTTCAGCGCTGCCCCGCAGCGCTTCGAAGAGATGGCTGAAAGCTGGCTGAGGCAATACCTCGATGGCCATGTAGGCCGAAAATCCGCACAGCTCACAAGCCGGTTGCTGGCCAACTGGCAGGCCGCCGGCGCCCGCGCGTTAGTGGCGCGTATGGCGGAGCACATTCGCAATAATTTCCCCGAAAGACACTCGCTTCACGAAGAATTGGCTACTTTGGCGCTATGAAAATCATCTGCTGGTTTATTGGCAAAACGGCCGACGCTTACCTCGATGAGGGCATTGCCCGCTACGATAAGCGCCTGCGCCACTACCTGCCTTTCGACATGGAGATCATTCCCGACGTAAAGAGCGCCGGAAAACACTCCCCCGAGCAACTGCGCGAACGGGAGGCCGAGTTGGTGCTGAGTCGGCTGAAGCCCGAAGACGGCCTCATCCTGCTCGATGAAAAAGGGCAGAGCTTTGGCTCCGTGGCTTTTGCCCAATGGCTCGACCAGCAATTGCAACAACCCTACCGCAGGCTCATCCTGCTGGTGGGCGGCGCCTACGGTTTTGCCCCCGAAGTATACGCCCGGTCAAACGCCATGCTGTCTTTGTCGAAAATGACCTTCTCACATCAGATGGTTCGCTTATTTTTGCTCGAACAACTATACCGCGCAATGACCATCCTGCGCAATGAACCTTACCACAACGAATAATGGGAAACCTCAGCATTACGCTCATTCTGGTGATCATCACCGTATTGATCTCCTACAAGGCCTTTAGCGACCCTGGCGCCAAAGCGCAATTGGTATTTCACCCCGCCAGCATCAAAAACCGGGGGGAGTACTACCGCTTCATCACCAGCGGCTTCATCCACCTCGATCTCACCCACTTGCTGGTGAATATGTTTGTGCTTTGGCAGTTTGGCGAGGTTGTGGAAAATATCTTCATCGAGGCCATCTTCGGGCAGGTATGGGGGCGCATCGCCTATATCCTGTTTTACCTCAGCGCCATTGTAGTGGCCAGTATTCCCACGTATGTGCGCTATCAGGATCAGTACGGCTACTCGGCGCTGGGCGCTTCGGGGGCTACCTCCGCTTTGGTGTTCATTTACATCCTGCTGCTGCCCTGGGAGTGGTTTATTTTCCCACCCCTGCCGGCCATCATACTGGGGGTAGCTTACCTTTGGTACAGCTCTTATATGGACAAGCGGGGCGTAGACAACATAGGCCACAATGCTCACTTCTGGGGCGCCGTGTATGGGGTGGCGTTTTTTGTGGTCAGTTGCCTGATCTTCGCCCCCCATCTGCTCGACTATATCCTGTCGAGCCTGATGCAAGGCCCCAAGCCGCCGCCCTTCTTCAACTGATAAGGCTGTGGCAACCTTTATCTTAGGTAAGTTGGTAGCCTTCGGGCTGCGGCCATTCAACTGGCTGCTGTTGTTGCTGTTGCTGGCTTGGTTTCATCGCCGGCGCCGGCAACGCTGGTTGGCCGCCGCCATAGTGGTAGCGCTGGTATTCAGCAACGGCCTCCTCTTCCATTGGGCCATAAGCCGCTGGGAATACCCGCCTCAGGCCTTGCGCCAAAACTACGACGCAGCCATTGTGCTGGGCGGCATTTTGGCCGAAAGCGGCCGCTTGGCGCCGGCGCCGCCCGAGCTCAGCGACCGGGCCGACCGGTTGCTGGCCGCAGCCCAACTCTGGCGCCAAGGTAAAGTAA
>CAYOTJ010000309.1:0-5244 GCA_964406855.1 uncultured Saprospiraceae bacterium | reverse complement strand
TCCCAGGTAGTACCATAAGGTTGTTGGCCGCCGCGTACCACCAAGTCTACTTTGGCGTCGCCCTTGCCCGGGCAGCTTTCCGGTGTGATGATGATGGTATCGATAATGATGCGGTCGTTAACGCATAGTTCGCCATTGGTGATCACTACACTGCCGGGGCCGTTAGCCGTAGTCACAACGGCATTTTCGATTTCCACCGGATAGCAGGCTTCCGGATCGCCCAGCAGCTCAAAACAAATACGCAGCGCTTCGGTATCATCCGGCACGGCTATAGGCGTAGCGCTGTTGATCGTTGCAGAAAGGGCGCCTACGCCAACGCTGGTTTCATCAAAGTTGAGGCTGGGTAACATGGCGCTCCCCGTAACGCTTACAAAGTTGAGCGTTGAAGGATCCCAGGAGATGGTGAAATCGGCCGTGTTGATGTTGTCAAAAGACTCCACCGTAAAAGGCATACATACCGTATCAAGCCAATCGCCTTCGGTATCTACAGCGGTAAGGCCAAAGCCGTCGGGAAAGAGTACGCACAGCTCGCCCGGCGTAGTGATGATGCCAATGTTATCGCCATTGGACGTAGAGCTGATGGCCTGGTTGATGGTGGGAAAGCCGAGGGCGTCCAGTTGATCGCACTGGCCCGGCGTGGCCGTCATTGCCGGGGTGAAGCACACTTCAAAAATAGCTTCCGTATCGGGGACAGTTACCGGCGAGCCGCTGGTCCATTCAAAGATGAGACCGCCGCCGTCTACGAGACCCGTGTTGAAGTTGGCCTGCGTGGCGCCCGACAGGTTGATGTTCTGTATGCTCTGATACGTCCAGATGGCCGGATCCCAGTTGAGGGTAAACTGGTAAGAGATGATGTTCTCAAAGTTTACCACCGTCACAGGTACGCAGGCCTGCTCGCCAGGAGGCGCAGATGTATCGGGGAATGACATGCCTACGCCCGTAGGTTGGATAACTTCCACAACACAGTTGCCGGGGTTGATGCCAATGTCGTTATTGGGGTTGATGATGCCTACTCCACCTGGGCGAATGATGTTTACGGGGCTATCTCCACCCAAGCCTATTACGTTAAAGCATACTTCGTAGATAACGGCGCCGCTGGGGCGGGTAGCGCCGCCAGGGCCTGTAAAGCTCCACGTAAGGCCCAACACACCGTCGTCGGTATTGCTCACGTCAAAGCGACCGGCGTTGAGGCCCGTCAGCGCAAAAGCTCCAACAGAGGCGAACTCCAGGATGTTGGGGTTCCACTGCATAAGGTATTGCAGGTTGCGGACGTTGGTGAAGTTGTCGCCAACGGCTACCTGCACGCATATCTGGTCGTTGAGGTTGACGGGCTGGCCGCAGTTGATATTCAACTGAATACCAGTGGGGTCGCAGGCGTCGGAGGTAACCACCCCCGTATTGCCATTGAAAGGGATCGGGAAACCGTCGACAATCTCATTGGTAACTTCTATCGGACGCGGGTTTTCTGAAAATTCCAGTAAGGTCGTTGACGCGCAATCGCCGATGATGGTGAAGCATACCTGGAACATGAGCGTGCTGTCGGGCACAGAAATACTGGGCTGATTAACCGGTGCCGCCCACGAACATGTGATCACCCCGTCGGGCACCATCCCTACGCCGGGAACGCCAAAACTTTGGCCGGCGCCGGCTAAGTTTGGTATCTGATTGTTGTGGATGAGACTCTGGTATTGCAAAAAAGCGGGGTCATAGTTGAGCGAAAACTGAACGCTGGCCAAGTTATCCCAGCCCTGAGTAATCAGAAAGTCGACGCAAACCTGGTCGCCTGTGCTACCTGATTCGTTGGAGATATTAACCGTAAAGGGACGAACGCCAATGGTAACAGTACCCCCGGAAGTTGCGACATCCCTAAGACCAATGTTAAAGCAGTTGATAACGTTCTGGCGGTAAACAATGATGGGCGTCGGCGAGTCGGTAATTTGTAGCGTCGTCTGCTGGCCATAAGAACCAATGGCATCGAAGCAAAGGTCAAAAAGCTTCACAGCTTCTTCCCCCGCGCCCAATGTAACCGACGGTATAGCCGGGTTGTTGCAAGGCCCCGTAGACCACCCCGTCACTGAGATCGTGCCGTTGGGCTGATCTACCACAATATTCGCACCGCTAAAGCCCGCAGCAGCCATAGTGGCATTGATGTTGGCAAAACCCGTATACGATATAATACTGGGATCATATTGAATGGAGAATGTAATCTCAGTGATATCGGTAAAGTCCACCACGCTTACCGGAATGCAGAAGTTGTCGCCATTGTCAGGCGCAGCGCTGCCAACCTGAACGATGGGCTGGGCCCAGCCGGAGAGGTGAACGCCAATGACCAACAGCGAAGCTACGAGCGCCCGCTTGGCCATGGAAGATAGTTGTTGAGTAAAACCAATGGTCTTCATGAGAAAGAGATGGTTGTATAACGTAGCACGAACTGAACGGACGAAACGAGCCGCTACGGCACAAACGAAGGTGTCAAGTTCTTGCATGGGATGAATTAACGATCAAAGGAAAAAGAAACCTGAATCTCGTGGGTATTGCCAGAGCTCGGACCAAAAGTGGTGAAGGCGGCATCGAAGCCGTAGCCCACTTTGATGTTGTTGTCTAATCCAAGGTTATCGCCCAGATTAAATCCTGTTTCTAAATGGAAATTCCCGCTGGTGGCCACGCCGGCGCCTATCCAGAGGCTGGCAGGCAACTGGTAGCGCAGGTTAAAGTCGAGGTTCACCGGAGCACCTTGCACGTATTTCACCCAAACCGAAGGCTCAAGGAAGCCGTCGTTGCGCAAAAACTTGTATAAGCCCAGCATACCATAGAAGTGCTGGACGCGCTCAACGAGAAAGTCGCCGTTTTCATCCACAAAGGTGAGGTCGAGGCCTAATACCTGAGGTACCGATACGCCCGCATAGAACAGATCGCCATCGAGCCCGCCTCCGTCTATGGTCTGATAGTAATAAACGCCTAAGCCTACATCAGGAAAGAGCTGCGACTGGTCCTGGCTCCCAATGACGTCATTGGGGTCGCGCAGGGTAATCTTGCTGGCGTCAACCCGGTATTGAACCAAGCCGCCCGACAGCGCTACCGACAGGCCGCTGTACTCGGGGTCGCCGGAAATAACGGCGCCCACCCGACCATATACTCCGGTAAACCCCGTGGGGCCGGTTTGGTCATTGATGATGTGGCCTCCAGCCGTAAGGGTTGCGCCCGACCAGTCCTTATTGAGATAAGACAAGCGGATCGTCTGCGTTCGCGGTGCGCCCGACAAGCCGGCCCACTGAACGCGGTAGTTCGCGCCAAAGGTCAGGTTGCGGCCCGTAGCTAAGAAATCACTTTCCATAGCGCCTGGGTTGATAAGGGTCGCATTCTCCCGATACTGCGTGAAGAGGGAAAGTTGTTGGCCGTGGACAAAGCCAGACAGGAGCAACAACGGCAACAGCCATCGCAAATTTGTCATGGGAAAAGTTTTTGAGACCAGCAAATTTAGCAAATTAAGCAAAAAAGTTAAGCAAATTGGTTTACGTCTTTGTATAGCTTACCATTCGGATCCGGGATCCGTTAACCTGGTTTTGGGGATGGTAAAGGCTACTTAGAGGCTGGCCTTTATACAGTTTTTAGAGAATTTATCCCTGCTGGGAAGAGTAGCCTGATCATTTCGCTCCGGCCTGTCAAAATAGTGGAAATAAAGTTTCTCACCATCAGCATTTGGCTAAGCGACCCCAAAATTAGAGCTAAAAAGTTGTTGTTAGGGAATGAGGGCCTGTTAAATTTTCAATTTTTAGCAAATGGTAGCGAAAAGCCGGGGAGAGGGGCCGATTGGCCGGACAGAGGAAACTACACCTAAGGAACGGAGCCTAAATCGGGATGAGCGGTCAAAAACTACTCCTTTTGCCGCATTCGGGCCATAAAAAAGCCATCAAAGCCCTCGTCCTGAGGCAGTAGGGTTTGCATAGCTTCCAGCTCAAAACCCTGGCCGGCCTCGCCACTCAGGAAGGCCTCTACCTGGCGTTCGTTCTCGCCCGGCAATATGCTACAGGTAGCATAGATGAGCTTGCCTCCCGGCTTGCACATACGGCTGTAGCGCCCCAGTATGTCGGCTTGCAGGTCTGTTATGCGGGCGATGAAATCAGCCGACAGTTTCCACTTGGCATCGGGGTTTCGCCTCAGTACGCCTATCCCCGAGCAAGGGGCGTCGAGCAGCACCCGATCGGCCTGACCGTGCAACCGCTTCACCACTTTGGCCGTATCAATCAGCCGGGTTTCCGCCACATGCACGCCCGCGCGCCGCGCGCGCCGGCGCAGCTCCTGCAATTTCCAGTCTTCTGTATCTAAGGCAATGAGTTGGCCTTTATTTTCCATCAGGGCCGCCAAATGCAGCGTCTTACCGCCCGCTCCGGCACAGGCGTCCACAACCCGCATACCGGGCTCGACATCCGAAAAGAGCGCCACCTGCTGGCTGGAATAATCCTGCACCTCTACCCATCCGCGCTGAAAAACATCGCTCTGGAATAAGTTCATCCGCTCCTCCAACAGCAGCGCCGCTCCCGGAAGCTCCCGCACCACAGCGCCGGCCTGAGCCAGGGCAGCCGCGGCGGCGGCTTTATCGGTCAGCAGGGTATTCACCCGCACCACCAGCGGAGCCGGTTGGTTCAAGGCTGCCAAGGCTGGCGCCCACCCTTCCCCCAGCTCGCTTTGCCCGAGCTCGTCGAGCCAGTCGGGTATGGAGGCCGCCAGCGCCCGCCGGCTCAGGGCCTCGTCGCGCTGCGCCCTTATTTGCGCTGCATCTAAGCCCGCAAACTCTCGCCAGGGCGGCAAACTCCCCCCCTGCAACACCCAATGCGCCCCAAAGAGCCGATACCAACCGGCCTCCGTGCCGGGCTCCTCGCCCAAGGCAGCGCACAGCAGGCGGTACCAGCGCACTACCTCGTAGGTGTGCCCGGCAATGAACGCCCGGTCGCGGGCGCCCCGGCGACGGTCGGCGCGCAAGGCCTGCTCTATCACCTTGTCGGCATAGCGCCCCTCCATAAAGATGGCCTGCAGCGCCTGTACCACGGCGTTTACCAATGGCGGAAATAAAGAAGCGGAAGAAGGTCTGCTCATGGCGGCAAAGGTAGGCATAAATGGCGTATCTTTGCCGCCGTTTGATCATAACCCCCACAATGTATGGATTTAGCTGCCCGTATAGAAGCCATCCTGGAGTTGGGCCGCCGCCTGCGCGAACCCGACGAGTATCGCTCTGCCATCTTGTCG
>CAYOTJ010000308.1:0-5252 GCA_964406855.1 uncultured Saprospiraceae bacterium | reverse complement strand
ATTTTAACATCGATAAGCTGGTACGCGACTACCGGGCTTCGCTCATTCGCTCCCACTATGAGCAGGTGTTGGTAGAACAACTGCTCGATTCTACCGTCACAAAGCAGGAACTGACGGCCTTTTATGACCAGCACCAGGAACAATACCAACTGGAAACGCCCATCATCCGATGCCGGTTGCTCAAAATACAACTTCCGGTGGCTGCTGAAAACCGACTGCGCAGGCTGTGGGACAGCGACCGCGAAGCCGACGCCCGCCAGTTGAAAGAATATGCCGAAAAACATGCCGAGGTGGCCCTCCTCGACGAGTCGCTCTGGTATAGTATAGCCGAAGTGTCGAGGTTGCTGCCCAAGGGCACTATGACCAGTGAAAACATATCCTCCAAGCAGGAGTTTACGCTCCAGGACGGCGAGTACCAGTATTACTTTCGTCTCTTTGAGCGCAAAAATCGCCAAGACATAGCTCCCTTGAGCTATATTCAGGAACAGGCGCGTAAAGTTATTCTGCACATGAGGAAGCAGCAATTGCTGGAAGACGTCAAACGGGATATGTACGACCAGGAACTGCGCCGCAATAACATTGAAATATTAATTGACTGATGAGAACTAAACTAATATGGACGCTGGCCTGGCTAGGGTTGGCAACAGCCTCCTTTGCTCAAAAAGCCGTTATCGATAAAGTAGTGGCTATGGTGGGCGGCGAAGTCATTCTCCTCTCAGAAGTGGAGGAGCAATACGCGCTTATGAAGGCCCAGCGCCCGAATACGCCGACCGATGCCCGTTGCGATATGCTCGACGGGCTGCTCACGGCCAAACTGCTCATCAACCAGGCCAAACTCGATAGCATTGAGGTGAGCGATCAGGAAGTGGAGGATCAGCTCAATGCCCGTATCGACCGCATTCTTTCTTATATGAATGGCGATGTAGCTCAGTTTGAAGACTACTATGGCCAAACCATTACTCAGGTCAAAGAGCAGTTTCGCGAGGACCTGCGCAACCAACTCCTCGCCGACCGTATGCGCGGCGAGGTACTCAAAAGCGTAACCGTGACGCCCTCTGAGGTCAAAGTATTTTTCGATCAAATACCGAGAGACAGTCTTCCTTACTTCAACTCCGAAGTGGAAGTGGGCGAAATTGTGGGCAAACCTCAGGTGAACGCCGCCGAGCGTCAGCGTGCCATCGATAAACTCGAAGGGCTGCGCGCTCAGGTTGTCGGCGGTCAGGCTACTTTTGAGGCCTTAGCCCAACGCTTTAGCGACGATGGTTCGGCCCGCATTGGCGGCGACCTCGGCTGGGCCAAACGCGGCAAGTTTGTGCCCGATTTTGAAGCGGCTGCTTACAACCTTGAGCCCGGCGAGATCAGCTCCGTAGTGGAGACGGAGTTTGGGTTTCACCTCATCCAACTCATCGAACGACGCGGCAACTCCATCCATGTGCGCCATATTTTAGTGCGCCCCAACATCACCAACGACGACCTTGAGCTTACACGCCGACAGCTCGACTCCGTGCGCGCCCTCGTACTCGCCGACTCCATGAGTTTCTCCATAGCCGTCAAGCGCTTTGGCTACAAAGAAGTACAGAGCTACACCAACGACGGACGTATGATGAACCCCGTCAGCGGCAATACCTTCTTTGAAATCGGCGATCTGGAACCCGATGTTTACTTCGCCCTTGATACCATGAAGCGGATGGGCTCTATTTCTGCGCCTTTTGAGTTTAAAGACCCCACAGGCGAAACGTACTTCCGCATCGTGCAGCTACAGTCGAGAAGCGCTCCTCACCGTGCCAATCTCAAACAAGATTACGCCAAAATCAGGGATGCCGCCATCCAGTCGAAGCAAAACGAACACCTAATGCGCTGGGTAGCCGAGCGCATCCAGAATACCTACATCTACATCGACCCCATGTATAATGTATGCCCAGGGCTTTCTATCTGGCAAAAAAATATCGATAGGCCATAGCCTCGGAGGGCAGTTGAACCGCATAGCCGGGCCCGCAGCGCGGGTGGCCGGGCAACATTTAGTGGAGACGTTGTGCGCAACGCCTCCACTAAAACGTTAGGATGTGTACCTTTACAGCAAATATTTTCGCGTTTATGTTTAAACAACTGACAGCAGGCGCCCTGGTATGTTTGGTGCTGGCGGCCTGCGCCCCCAAACAAGACGATGCTCAGCAACAGCAAGCTCAGGATCTCCGGGTGAGCATCTCGGCCTTGGAAAACGAACTAAGGAACGCCAAAGGTAAGCTCGTCGATTACGACCGCGGCAGCCTCATCGTCGAACAATACCGGCAATATGCGCGTTCTTTGCCTAAAGATTCGCTGGCGCCCGTCTACCTGTTTCGCGCCGCCGATGTGGCTCGCGGAATAGGTGATTTTCCGCTGGCCATAACCCTCTGGGGGCAGGTGAACAAAGACTACCCCGAATACGAACGCGCTCC
The DNA here is from genome assembly GCA_964406855.1 of uncultured Saprospiraceae bacterium. Classification (GTDB taxonomy): domain Bacteria; phylum Bacteroidota; class Bacteroidia; order Chitinophagales; family Saprospiraceae; genus JAUMBM01. Next base: position 2,814 of record CAYOTJ010000308.1, on the reverse strand, counting down.
GGAAGCGCTGTTCCTCCAAGGGCTTACCGCCGAAAACGATCGCAAAGACAAAGCCGCTGCCAAGGCCTACTACAGCGATTTCCTCAAGCGGTACCCCCAACACCCGCTTAGCAAAGACGCTAAGCTGTTGCTGAGCTATATCGAGTCGGGCAAGTCGGAAGAAGACCTCATCCGGGAATTTAAAGACCGACCCGCCGCCACTGAATAGGGGGAAAGCCCCGCCTTCATTTTGTTTGTTTATTTAACCACAGCAAAAGACCTTAGTCATGCGTAACGTACTGATCGTATTATTCATGATCATCAGCCTCGCGCAGGGGCGCAGCGCCGGCATGGAGTTTTTCCACGGCACCTGGGAAGAAGCCTTAGCCGAAGCCGCCCGCCAGGACAAACTCATTTTTGTAGACGCCTACACTACCTGGTGCGGCCCCTGCAAACGCATGGCCGCCGAGGTATTCCCCGATCCGCAGGTGGGCGAGTTCTTCAACACCAACTTCATCTGCGTAAAACTCGATATGGAAAAAGTCGAAAGTGAAACTTTCCGCAGCAAGCACCGCGTATCGGCTTATCCCACGCTCCTGTTCATCAATGGCCGCAACGAAGCGGTACATACGGTGCGGGGCGCCATGCAACCCGATCAGCTCATCCAGAATGGCAAACAGGCCTTAGCCAAGGCCGACCCCGCCGACGCCTACATCCAGGCCTACGAAAGCGGCGACCGCTCGCCCGAGCTCGTCTACAAGTATACCCGTGCCCTCATCCGCGCCGGCCAACCCCACCTCAAAGTAGCCAATGACTACGTGCGCGCCCAAACCGACCTGAACACGCCCGACAACCTCCGGTACCTGCTGCTGACGGCTACCGAAGCCGACAGCCGCCTCTTCGAGCTGCTCGTGGAACACAAAAACGCCGTGGTGAAGCAGGAAGGCGCCGACGCCTTCAAAACCCAGGTCTGGACAGCCTGCCGCGCTACTGCTGCCAAAGCCAAATCCTTCCAGAACCACGACCTCTTAGCTCAAACCTGGGGCATTATGAAAAACCACTACCCCGAGAAGGCCGAAGTATTTGAGCTGGAAACCGAAATGGACTACTGCGCCGAATACAACGACGCCCGCGGCTTCGGCAAGGCGGCCCGCAGCTACGCCCGCAGCGTAGTAGCCAATAGCCCCGACGGACTGCTGAAGCTGGCCGAACGCACCATGATGCGCTTTGGCGGCGATGCCCGCAGCACCGAAATGGCGGCCGAGTTTGCGCGCCAGGCCACCGAAAAAGGCGAAGGTTACCGCTACTTTTACAGCTATGCCAGCATCCTCAACCAACAGGGCAAAAAAGAAGACGCTCTCAAAGCCGCCAACCGCGCCATGGAAATCGCCCAGCGCGCCAACGACGGCATGGGCATCCGCATCGTACAGGTACTCATTCGCAACATTGAAGGCCAATAAACCGGCCTCCTGACAGATATGACCGAAGAACAACAACCCCAACCTTCGCGCACAGAAATCAACACGCTGGGCGAGTTTGGCCTTATTGATCGCCTTACGGCCGGCAAAGCCACACTCGTCCAGCCCTCTTCCGTACTGGGTATAGGCGACGATGCCGCCCTCATCGACAACGGCGGCCTGCTCACCGTCGTCTCTACCGATATGCTCGTAGAGGGCATCCACTTCGACCTCATGTACACGCCCCTCAAGCATCTGGGTTACAAGTCCGTGGTCGTCAACCTCTCCGACATCTACGCCATGAACGCCCACCCGCGCCAGATCACCCTGTCGCTGGCCCTCTCCAATCGCTTTTCCGTGGAGGCGCTGGAGGAGTTCTACGAAGGCGTCTACCTCGCCTGCCGCCAATACGGCGTCGATCTGGTGGGCGGCGATACCACTTCCTCCAACCGTGGCTTCATCATCAGCGTTACGGCCATCGGCCAGGTGGCGCCCGACAAAGCCACACGCCGCTCGGGCGCCCGCAAAGGCGATCTGCTCTGCATCACCGGCGATGTAGGCGCCGCCTATCTGGGCCTTCAGATACTGGAGCGCGAAAAGCAGCTTTTCCTCTCCGACCCCGGCATTCAGCCCGACCTCGAAGAGCAGAGCTACCTCGTAGGCCGTCAGCTCAAACCCGAGGCCCGGCGCGACATCATCGAGGCTTTCGCCAAAAACCAGCTCGTGCCCACCGCCATGATCGATGTCTCCGATGGCGTAGCCAGCGAGGTCTTTCACCTCTGCAAAGCCTCCGGCTTAGGCGCATTCATCGAAGAAAGCGGCGTGCCCATCCACCCCGAAGCGCAGCTCATGGCCCTCAAATTTCAGCTCGACCCCATCACCTGCGCCCTTAGCGGCGGCGAAGACTACGAGCTCATCTTTACCATCGACCCCAGCGATGTGGATAAGATCAAGTACCTCCCCGACATCTACATCATGGGCGAAATGACCGACCCCGCCGACGGAGTCAAACTGCATACCAAAGGCGGCAACATCCACGATCTCAAAGCGCAGGGCTGGCTGCACTTTGGGCAATAGCCGGTTCCGTCGCCCTTCCCGCCAAGACCCAAAGGGGCGATAGCCGGTTGTGAGGGATGAGTCCCCCAACTCAAAGACCAACCCTTGTGCAAGCTGAGTGATTTTTTTTTGGGGCCCCTGCCGCCCGCGCTGCCATAGCCGCCTGCTTCATCGGGCATCCTGCGGCAGCGCAGGCGGCGCCCCGTGTTCCGCACCACCACCACGTCTTCGCTGCGCTCTTCCGGGTAAACGCCCTCTGCACTCGGTCGGGTGAACCACGTCCTCGCTGCACTCGGCCGGGTGAACCACGTCCTCGCTGCAC
>CAYOTJ010000307.1:0-5284 GCA_964406855.1 uncultured Saprospiraceae bacterium | reverse complement strand
ATCTATAGCCGCCGCATCGACGCCATGAAAACCCGCATCCACGGCGACTACCACCTCGGCCAGGTGCTCTTCGACGGCGCCGACTTCTTCATCATCGACTTCGAAGGCGAGCCCCTCCTCTCCATCTCCGAGCGCCGCCTCAAGCGCACCCCATTCAAAGACGTCGCCGGCATGATCCGCTCCTTCCACTACGCCGCTTACGGCCAACTGCTGCTCAGCTCCGGCTACCGCAAAGAGGATATGCCCCTGCTCGAAGCCTGGGCCGCCCAATGGTTCCACTACATCAGCCGCTACTTCCTCGACGCCTACTTCCAGGCCGTAGCCGGCCAGCCCTTCCTCCCCCCCGACGAAGAAGGCGCCCGCCTGCTGCTGCGCATCTACACCCTCGAAAAAGCCATCTACGAAATCGGCTACGAACTCAACGCCCGCCCCGATTGGCTCCGCATCCCCCTGCGCGGCGTACTCGACGTGGGGTGAGGCAGCGGCAAGCGCACAAGCCGTTTTCCGACCAGGCGAGACGGATTGTTTTTTTTGGGCCCCGCCGCATAGCGCCCTACTTCTTTAAACAGGCTGCGCGGCGCCGGGTGCTCCGCTCTTATGGCGGGCTGCCCCGCGGCCTTTGGGGCCGCCGGGCAGCCCGCCATACCGCTGCGCCCCCTGGTCCGACTATAGAAGCGCGTGGCCCGAAATGGAGGATTAGCCTTTGATAGCCCCGAGTTAACGTCTTCCGGATATCCTTCGGCGGTCAATGCGCCCTGAAAGTTATAGTTCTCTAAATCAAGATGGAGTAACTTCATCAAACTGTGTCAAACACATTATCTTACGGCAAATTTGACACGAGACGAAAAAAGAGAAGTTTGACGTTGAGTCGTTCCAAGCACAAGCTATGGCCGTCTTCGTTCTGGCGATGCGGTATGGGGTAAGGATGGATACTAACGCCAAAAAATTTGCTATAGAAGCATCCGACAGCCATGCCGGAAGCATTCCGCGAGCGCCCCTATGCGCATCTGCCTGCGAACCTTAGCACTTGCTTGCTTTTTTCTCTAAACTACTATCTCTTTGACCATAACAAGTTAAAATTCATCCAGTACTTTGATGATAACGATTAGTTTTACTACCTTTGCACCCACACTTGCTGCTTGATCATCTTCGATACCCGGAATGGCATGCTGTCTGTGCTGCCCAATAGCCGGCCACCTGCAAAGCTACCGCAAGGCGGTACGGCAGTAAGAATTCAAAATTCCATCAAATTATTATGAACATTTTCGTTGCTAAACTAAACTTCAACACCCAAGAAGATGACCTCCGCGCTGCATTTGAACAGTTTGGAGAGGTAACCTCTTGTACTGTCATAATCGACAAACTTACCGACCGCTCTAAAGGTTTTGGTTTTGTAGAAATGGCCGACGATGCAGAGGCCAACGCGGCTATTCAAGCCCTAAACGAAACCGAGTTGGATGGTCGTACGATTGTCGTTAAGAAAGCGGAACCTCGCGAAAGCCGCCCTTCCGGCGACAATGGCCGCGGCTTTGGCGGTAGAGGCCATGGCGGCGGCAACCGCGGTGGCGGCTTCAACAACGATCGCCAGCGCTGGTAGCAAAATAGGGTTCTCTAAGCCAGGATAGCTCGGAGAACCCTAAACAACATGCCGCAGTTGCGCTGTTCCTGAACAAGGGGGCGCAGCGGTATGGCCTGACAACTTTACCCCATGGAATAGCGAAGCGTATATTCCACGGGGTGAAGGAGGAAGGCCATAAGATCGGAGCACGTTTACCCGACCGAGTAACACGAGGGCGTGGCGGTGCCGCGCAGGGTGATAGAAGGGGTAAATGCTATGCGGCTGGGGGTTTTTACCCGGAAGAGCGTAGCGAAGACGTGGTACCCGAACGCGTAGCGGGCGTGGCCCCAAAAAAAATCCCGCCCCATCCTGCCGTCTATCCCCTGATCTCGGCGGCGATCATCCCTGCTTGTTTCAAGACAGTTTCGGTGGTTAATGTCTGCATGTCTGGTCGTGAGGGCGGCCATACGGGCGGCGCGGCGGTGGCCCATAAAAAAACCAACCCCGAGGGCAGTATTCGACCGGCGTATACCTTTGGCCGGCTCACTTAGCTTCCAATTTGTTTATTTGGGATAAAATGGACTTTCTTGACTAAAAATTTTGCAAAAAACTTTTTTTACTTGCACATTACCATAAAAGGCCGTACATTAGCAAAATTGTATGAACCATTATTGCTGAATAAAATCAATGGCCTATGAATCTCACGTTCAATGAGCTTAGAGAGATCAAACATCAGTTGCCCACGGGCAGCATCCGGCGCATAGCCGAAGAGTTGAATATCTCTGAGCAGACGGTGCGCAATTATTTTGGCGCCAGCAAATTCGCCGAAGGCAGCACTACGGGCAACCATCTACAGCCCGGCCCCGAAGGCGGTATAGTCCACATTGAAGACAATAGCATACTCCAGGCTGCATACCGGATTCTCGGTAAAGGTGCGGAGGTGCAAAATTCTTAACCACATACAAAACGTTACGCCACTAAAAAACCCGGATCAATGGACTAACGTCTTTGATCCGGGTTTTTTTCGTTTAACCAGGCGTTTAGGGTCTGGTTTGAGCTTCCCTCTTTTAGTTGATGCGCAGATCGAACTCTACGCGGCGGTTGAGGGCCCGGCCACTGGTAGTGCGGTTGTCGGCTACGGGTTGAGCTTCGCCATAACCGGCATAACGCATGCGGATAGCCGCTACGCCCTTGGCGGCGAGGTAGTCGTAGCAGGACTTGGCCCGCGCTTCGGAGAGGATCAGGTTTGCGGCATCGTCGCCGGCATTATCGGTATGGCCGCTGATGGTGAGGCTGTAGGCCGGGTATTGCCCCATGATGGCCACAATCTGGTCGAGTACGGCATACGATTCGCGCTTAAGATTGGCGCTGCCGGTTTCAAACTGCACGGCGCGCATGGCTAAGTTGAGCACTTCGCGCACTTCCTGCTTGATTTCGGGGCAACCTTTATTGGTGGTCAGGCCTGCCTCTGTGGGGCAGCGGTCGTCGCCGTCGTGGATGCCGTCGCCGTCGGTATCGGGGCAGCCGGCGTATGGGCCGGCTTTATCGGGGCAACGGTCGTCTTTATCGGCGAGGCCGTCGGCGTCGCGGTCGGGGCAGCCGCGGGTAGCGGCAGGGCCGGCTTCATTGGGGCATGCATCCTCGGCGTCGGCAATACCGTCGGCATCGGCGTCTTTGATGCGTACGGGGCAGCCGCCGTCTTCGGGCTTACCTGCTTCCTCGGGGCATTTGTCTAGATTATCGGCAAGGCCGTCGCCATCGGTATCGGGGCAGCCTTGGGCAGCGGCGGGGCCGGCCTTATCGGGGCAGGCGTCGTCTTTATCAGGCACGCGGTCGCCATCGCGATCGGGGCAGCCGCCCAGCGAAGCCTTGCCGGGCTCTGTGGGGCAGTTGTCATTGGCATCGGCTAAGCCGTCGCCGTCGGTATCGGGGCAACCGGCAGCAGTGGGCGCGCCGGGCGTATCCGGGCAAGCGTCGAGGCTGTCTTCAATGCCGTCGCCATCGCGGTCTACTTTGCCAAAGCGGTAAATGTAACCGAGGCCAACCTGAAGGTTATCGCGCTGCTCGGCCTGAGAGATGCGGTATTCGCCCTGTATGCCTATGAGGGCGTTGTCGCTTACCTTCCAGTTGAGGCCTAAGCCGACGGGAATTTGGGTCTGACCATTTTCGCCGTCTTCCAGAGCATACCCTATACCGCCCAGCAGGTAAGGCGCCAATTTGCGTTCGGCGCCCAGCGGATAGAGGTTCAGCAGGCCGTCAATACTGAATAAATTGCTGTTTTCAAAAGAGTTGGGTAAGTCGGCCACGCCTATTTTTAAGGGCGCCGCCAGGCCGAGGTAGCGGCCAAATTGGTGGCGGTAGGAAAATTCCAGGCCGAATGTGCGCTTGAGGTCGTCTACATCGTTGGGCAAGCCATAGTCGATGAGCAAAACCTTGGCGGAAAGCGCTCCGTAGTTTTTGGGCATTTGCGCCGCCGCCCACAGCGGCAGTATCAATGCTACCCACAAAAAGGTAATTTGACGTAACATAGCATCTGGGTTTATAATAGATTTGTTTTCCAACACTTAAAAGCCTCGCCGATGCTACGGCATCGCCTATGCTTTTTGCCTTGTTCAGTACAAAATTTGCTGCGCTTTCACTCGTTCATGAGGCGCAGGACAAGTCTAATGAAGACGCATAATGCGTCTCTGGGTCACTTGCGAATTTTCGCCGCCAAAATCCATACAACTTTCGGAAATGCACTTATCTTGCAGCATCATTCCCCGAAAAGCCAAACCGAATACGCATTTTATTTGCCTTTAGCGCCTTTTTGCCCTTGGCTGAAAGTCGCGTGGCGGCAATTTACGACATCCATTGGCAACTATCATTTTTAATTTTTAATTGTACCTTATGCATCGCAACTATCTACTCGTTCTCGGGTTGCTGACCTTGTTGGTTGGCGCCTGCTCCAAAGACCGTCTGGCGGAAGCTCCGGCGGCAACCGAAAATGCTTCCCGCGAGGTTCTCAGCCGGCAGTCGATCAACGACTATGTGCTGGAGCAACTCCGGGAGAAAGAAATTTTCCGCTGGGACATGGCCGACGACCACATGCTCTGGAGCGCGCTCACCCACGGCCGATACAATGCCGCCATTGGGTATCAGCCGGCCGGTTTTAAAGACATCAAAGACAAGATTCACCTCATCGATGTGCAGTCGGGCGAATGGCGGCAGGTGCGCAATCAATTGGCGAGCTTCATCGTGGATGAAACCAACCGCCTCTTCCCCGGCAAGTCTTTTACGGAGGCCGACCTCATCACCAGCCCGGAAGACGGGGTACTGCCTCTCTTCGACATTACCCTGCTGCACCCCGACCTGGTGACTGCCCTGCGCCAGATGCCCGAAGTGCGCTATGTGGAGCCATTAGACTATAGCGCAGAAGGCGTAGAACTGCGCAGTGACTCGGGCTGCGGTTACAGCCCCGATAACAACATTCCCTCCGCCGACTTCACGAATACTACGCCCAACGCCAAAATTTCCTGGCACCAAAGCCAGATGAATATCCCCAACGCCTGGACTACCAGCCGGGGCGCCGGCATAGGCGTATGCCTCATCGACACGGGCACTTCCCCCAACCAGCCCAATCTCAACAGCCAGTTTGCTTCCGGCGAATCGACGGGGCGCAGCATCACTCGTTTAGGCGCTTACCCGCCCTCAAGCCCCGACGGCCCCAACGACCTTTGTGGCCAC
>CAYOTJ010000306.1:3455-5287 GCA_964406855.1 uncultured Saprospiraceae bacterium | reverse complement strand
GCGTAGAGCCGGGCGTGATTCGCGAACAGCTCACTTCCGAGCTGCGCCCTCGGGGCTGGTGGTTTGGGCCCAACACGTCTACGGCCAGCCGGTGTATGCTGGGCGGCATGGTGGGCAACAACTCCAGCGGCTCTACCTCCATTAAATACGGCGTCACGCGGGATAAGGTACTGGAGATTGAGGCGGTGCTGAGCGACGGCTCGCGGGCTGTATTCGGAGCCGTATCGGCGGAGGAATTTCACCGACGCCGGCAAGCCGACACCTTGGAAGGGCGAATCTACCAGGGGCTATGGGCCGAGCTGAGCAAGCCGGAGCAACAGGAGGCCATACGCCGGGAATACCCCAAGCCGGGCATCCACCGCCGGAATACGGGCTACGCCTTAGACGTTATGCTCAGCAGCAATGTTTTTACGGCCGGGGGCCCCGATCTGAATCTGGCGCAGTTGCTGGCCGGCTCGGAGGGGACGCTGGCTTTTACAACGGCCGTCAAGCTAAAGTTAGACCCCCTGCCGCCGCCCGCCGAGGTCTTGTTGTGCGCCCACTTTAGCAGCTTAGAGGAGGCCTTGGAGGCCACCCTGACGGTGATGCGGCGCCGGCCCTACGCCTGCGAGCTGATGGACAAATTTATCTTGGACTGCACCCGGGAAAACCGCCGGCAGCAGCAAAACCGCTTCTTCATCACCGGCGACCCCGAGGCGGTGCTGCTGATAGAATACCGGGCCGAGGCGCCGGAAGCGGCGCAGGCCGAGGCCGAGGCGGCCATAGCCGACCTCCGGGCGGCGGGCTATGGCTATGCCTTCCCGCTGGTGGGGCCGCCCGACATACAGCGGGTATGGGCGCTGCGGGCCGCCGGCTTTGGGGTATTGTCGAATGTAAAAGGCGACCGCAAGCCCATAGAGTTTGTAGAAGATACCGCCGTGGATCTGGCCGATCTGCCGGCCTACATCCGGGAGTTCAGGCAACTGATGGCCGACTTTGGGCAGCAGGCCGTATACTACGCCCATGCCGGCGCCGGAGAGCTGCACCTGCGGCCGGCGATAAACCTAAAAACCAGCGAAGGCGTGCGCGAGCTGCGGGCCATTGCCGAGGCGTCGGCTAAGTTGGTGAAAAAATACGGCGGCTCGCTGAGCGGCGAGCATGGCGACGGGCGGGTGAGGGGCGAGTTCATTCCCTTGGTGCTGGGCCCCGACAACTACGCCCTGCTGGGGCGGGTGAAGCGAACCTGGGATCCTGCGGGCGTGCTCAACCCCGGCAAAATTGTGGATACCCCGCCTATGGATACCGACCTGCGCTACCCCCAGGATCAGCCGGCGCCCACCTTCGACACGGCCTTTGACTACAGCGCCACCGGCGGCCTGCTGCGCACGGTAGAGAAGTGTACGGGCTCTGGCGACTGCCGCAAGCTGACGTTCAGCGGAGGGGTGATGTGCCCCAGCTATCAGGCTACCCGCAGCGAGCAGGACAGCACCCGCGGCCGCGCCAACGCCTTGCGCGAGATGCTGACGCTGAACGCCCGGGCCAACCCCTTCGACCAGCCGGCCTTACACGAAGCCATGGATTTATGCCTGAGCTGCAAAGGCTGCACCGCCGAATGCCCCAGCAATGTGGATATGGCCACGCTAAAGGCCGAGTACCTGTACCAACTGTACAAAACGCGCCCCGCCCCGCTGCGCAGTCGGGTCTTTGGCGCCATCGGCCAACTGAATGCCTGGGCCGCCTTGGCCCCGGCCCTAAGCAATGCCGTGCTGCGCCACTCTTGGTCGGGGGGGCTACTGAAGCGGGCGCTGGGCGTGGCGCCGGCGCGCAGCCTGCCCCTGCTGAGCCCTATGCCC
>CAYOTJ010000306.1:0-3445 GCA_964406855.1 uncultured Saprospiraceae bacterium | reverse complement strand
GGCCGCGCTGGTGGCGGCAGACGGGGCAAAAACTGCGCCCGCAGGGCGCCGTGAAGGGCGAGGTATGGTTTTTTGCCGACGAGTTTACCCGCTACAACGACGCCCACATTGGCATCAAGGCCGTAGAGCTGCTCAATCGGCTGGGGTATGCCGTGCGCTATGCTCCGCATCCGCATAGCGGCAGGGCGCAGTTGTCAAAGGGCCTGTTGGATGAAGCCCGGGCGCTGGCGGAGGCCAATGTGCGGCTGTTTGCGTCGCTGCCGGTGAGCGCGCAGCGCCCGCTGCTGGGCGTAGAGCCCTCGGCGCTGCTAAGCTTCCGCGACGAATACCCCCGACTGTTGCGGGGCGAGGCCGCCGGGCAGGCCCGCCAACTGGCGCCCCATGCGCTGCTGGTGGAGGAGTTTTTGCATCAGGAGGCCTTAGCGGGCCGGATAGGCCCCGAGGACTTCTCTGCCGAAGCGCGCCACATTCTGTTGCACGGCCACTGCCACCAGAAGGCGCTGGGCGGGGTAGACAGTACCGCTTTTGTGCTGGGGCTGCCCGCCGGGCATACCGTAGAGGTGTTGGCTACGGGTTGCTGCGGCATGGCGGGGTCGTTTGGCTACGAGGCCGAGCACTATGCGCTGAGCCTACAAATTGGGGAGCTGAGCCTGCTACCGGCCGTGCGTCAAAGGCCGGGGGCGGTGGTAGCGGCGCCGGGCACGAGCTGCCGCCACCAACTGTTGGACGGGGCCGGGCGAAAGGCTTTTCATCCGTTGGAACTATTGTAGTTTTCCAAGTCAGGATTTGTGAATCTTGCCTTGGAGAAACATATAAGGACGCCGTTTCCTGCCGAGGGGACGCCGCAGAAAAAATGGGCCTTGCGCATTTGGATGTCTATGCCTATTTTTATCCATTATTCATCCCATGAAATAGCGACCCAACCCATGAACGCAAGAATAGCCTCTACCATCGCCTTGCTGGCGCTGTGCAGCGCCTTTGCGCCGGTTTTTGCCAACGTCCGCTTTCAGGAGCTTTCCTTAGACGAGGCCCGGTTGCAAGCCACACAACAAGACAAGTTGTTTTTCTTCTATTTTGCCGCCGACTGGTGTATGCCCTGCCGCTGGATGGACGAGTACACCTTCACCGATCCTAAGCTGGCTACTTATGCCAACGAAAACTACCTGCCGGTAAAGGTCAACATCGACCGGGGCGCCCACAAGACCCTCAGCGAGCGCTTCAGCGTAACCAAGCTGCCCACCGTGCTGGTTTTCAGCGCAGCCGGCGTATTGCTGGGCCGCGCCGAGACCAGCTTAGACGCCCCGGCCATGCTGGCGCTGTTGGAGTCGTACAACCTGCCCAACCACCATCGGGTGGCTACGCCTGCTACGCCTGAGAAGGCCGCTTCGGCCCATGTTCTCGACAGCCCCCGCCCCAAATTGGGTTTAGAAGCCGAGGGCCATGCCGCCGCAGCGCCGGCGTTTTCGCGCCCGGCCCTCGTACCCGACGAGCCCACGCCCGGCATGGCCGCAGCCCCGGCTACCCAAAGCGCCCGCTTGGTGCTGGCCCCTCAGCCCATGCTGGTACCGGAGCGCATAGAGCCCACACCCGCGCCCCAAGCGCAGGCGCAGGCCGCTTATTCGGCGCCCCCTGCTTACATGGCGCCCCGCTCGGCGGCTCGTTTTGGCATAACCGTGCTCGATACCTCCGACTACGAGGCCGCCATACGGACCACCACCCGCCTCGACCGGCGCTACGAGCAGCAGCGCGCCGAAATATACCCCGTCACCGAAGGCGAGGCTACGCGCTACCGCGTGGTAGTTGGCGGCTTTGCGCTGCGCTCTCAGGCCGAGCAGTTTCAGTACTACCTGCGCCGTAACGACATCGACGGCGAAATTATAGAGCTGCCCAAGCGCTAAGAGAACCCTATCTTTGCCGGCACAATACCTCCGGCATGAGTTTTACTTTATTTACCGGCATTGGCCGCCTGTGCCAGATTGAACGCCTGCTTGCCGCTCCCCTGAGGGGCGCCGCCCTGCGCGAGCTGCCCTCGCTGGCCGATGCCTGGCTGTTGGTCGAAGGCGAGCGCATTCACAGCTATGGCCGCATGGCCGACGGCCTGCCCCCGGCCGACCATACCGTAGACCTTAAGGGCGGCTGGGTATTCCCGGCCTGGGTAGACTCCCATACGCACCTCGTATTTGCCGCCAGCCGCGAGTCGGAATTCGTCGATCGCATCAACGGGCTCACCTATCTCGAAATCGCCCGGCGCGGCGGCGGCATCCTCAACTCTGCCCGCCGCCTGCAAGCCGCCTCGGAAGACGAGCTGTTCGATTCGGCCCGCCAACGCTTGGCCGAAGTGCAGCGTCTGGGCGTAGGCGCCATAGAAATTAAGAGCGGATACGGGCTCTCCGTAGAGGCCGAGCTCAAAATGCTGCGGGTGATCCGACGGCTGCGCGACAGCTCTGCCGTCGACATCCGGGCTACCCTGCTGGGCGCCCATGCCCTGCCCGCCGAGTTTCGGGAGCGGCGCGAAGACTTCGTCCGCATCGTCGTGGAAGAGATGATTCCGGCCGCCGCCGAGGCCGGCTTAGCCGATTATGTGGACGTATTTTGCGAGCAGAACTTCTTCACCCTCGAAGAAACCATACAGATCGTAGAAGCCGGCGCCCGCTACGGCCTCAGAGCCAAAGTACACGTCAACCAGTTCAACAGCCTCGGCGCCATCCCCGCCTGCATCGCCCGGGGCGCCCTCTCCGTAGACCACCTCGAAGTAGCCGCCGAAGCCGACATCGCCGCCTTGGCCGGCGCGCCCACCATAGCCACGCTGCTGCCCTCGGCGCCTTTTTTCCTCAACGACCACTACCCGCCGGCCCGCCAACTGATAGATGCCGGCGTAGCCGTAGCCTTAGCTACCGACTACAACCCGGGGTCGAGCCCGTCGGGCAATATGGCCTTGGTGGTATCGCTGGCCTGCATCAAATGCCGGATGCTGCCCGAAGAAGCCCTCAATGCCGCCACCCTCAACGCCGCAGCGGCGCTGGAGTGGGCAGATCGCTACGGCAGCCTCGACCCCGGCAAATACGCCAGCTTCTTCGTGACGCCCCCGCTGCCCTCGCCGGCCTACATTCCTTATGCTTTTGGGAGCAACCTGATCCGGGAAGTTTATACCAAAGGGGAAAAGGCGAGCTGAATACCGAGCTGCGCCGCCCGCAGCGGCGGCGGGTAATCCCGTTGGTTCAGTCATCCCCTCAGGAGGCGGTCGGGTAAAATTTTATATTTTATAGGGGGCCCCGCCGCATGACATTTATTTCCGAATATCACCCTGCGCGGCGCCGCCGCCACGCCCTCGTTATACTCGGTCGGGTAAACGTCCGCCGTCGCTGCGCTAGTCGGCTTCCGCGTCCTCATTGCATTCGGCCGGGTAAAAATCGTCGCTGCGCTCTTCCGGGTAAACGTGTTCCGC
>CAYOTJ010000305.1:0-5292 GCA_964406855.1 uncultured Saprospiraceae bacterium | reverse complement strand
CCCCCGCGACACGGTGCTGTTGCATTACCGGAGTTGGCTGACCCGGGAGGCATCTGCTTTTAACGGAGCAGAGCAAGGCTTAGTTTCGAGCGCGGTAAGGCGAGCTTTCAACCAGGTAAACGAAAGGCTTAGGGGTGTTTTCCCGCCTGAGTTTAAAGTGGCAAAAATCAAGGGGCAGGCTTATGGGGAAGAAGCATTTTTTACTCGGGAGGATGTGATTTTCATTCCTGAACCCCAATTGAACACCAATGACCCGGAGGTGTTGGCCAGCATTCTCACGCATGAAATATGGCATATCATCAGCCGCAAGAACCCCCAAGTGAGGGCGGGCGTGTACGCGGCTTTTGGTTTCCAGCGGTTAGATGCGCCGCTACTCATGGATAGCGCTTTCCGGCAGCGGCTATTGCTCAACCCCGACGCGCCTGAGCCCGGGTGGGCCATCTCAATGAAAATTCATCCGGATAGCGCCGAGCAAAAAGCGGTGGCCATAATCTATGCCGATAGTTCGTTTATCCCGGCCGGAGCGCCTTTTTTTGAGTCTATGAACATGCACTACTTCCCCTTGATACGGCAAGATGACGGCTGGCAGTTGGCGCAGGAAGGCGCGTTTATGCCCATGAGCATTCCTGATTTCCTCACGCGCACGGGAGGCAATACCGGATACATCATTCACCCTGAAGAGATCGCCGCCGATAACTTTGTACTGCTGGCTTCTGATAAAAAGGAAGGCATTAGCCCAGAGGGGCAGGCGGCGCTCAATCGACTCGAACAAGCGCTATGGCAATGGGTAAGTACCGCCAGAAAACAGCGAAGAGGTTAATGTCCTTAGTTGGGAGTTGGCGACAGCGCCTCACAAGCTACTACAAAGGCTGGAGCTCAAGGCGAAAAAAAGCGTTCTGGGTTTTTACAAGTTTGTTGTTCGTTTGGTGGTTTAGTCTGCCCCGACAGCTCTTTAACACGCCTTATGCTTTGTTGTTAGAAGATGGCAATGGCCAGATCATTGGCGCGCGTATAGCCGAAGACAGTCAGTGGCGATTTCCTGCGCCAGATTCTGTTCCCGATAAGTTGGCTAAGGCCATTGTGGCTTTTGAAGACCGCAGGTTTTGGTATCATCCCGGTATTGATCCCTTAGCCATGTCCCGTGCAATGGGGCAAAATGTGCGAGCCGGAGCCATTGTCAGCGGGGGCAGTACGCTCAATATGCAAGTGATTCGGATGGCGCAGGGCAACCCGCCGCGCACATTTTGGCGCAAGGCCATAGAAGCCCTGCTGGCCCTAAGGCTAGAGGCAGGATATAGCAAACGGGATATCCTCCGCCTGTGGGCCACCCATGCTCCTTTTGGCGGCAATGTAGTAGGGGTAGAAGCCGCATCGTGGCGTTATTTTGGTAAGCCGCCCGGCCTGCTCAGTTGGGCGGAAACGGCCACGCTAGCGGTGTTACCCAATAGCCCGGCGCTGATACACCCCGGTAAAAACAGGGAAAAACTATTAAAAAAAAGGAACCGCTTATTGCGCCGGCTCAGAGATGACGGCCATTTGGATGCATTGAGCTGTCAATTGGCAGAAGCGGAGTCGTTGCCTGATGCCCCCCATCCCCTGCCCCAATTAGCTCCGCATCTCGTAGATCGGGCCTGGAAGGAATACGGGCCCGGTCGGTGGAAGACTACGGTACAGCCCGATCTACAGATACGCGTTACCGATATTGTCAACCGGCGACAGCGCGATCTTGCGGCCAATGAAGTTCACAATGTTGCGGCCTTGGTCGTTGATCTTCAAACCGGCCGCACCCTGGCCTATGTAGGCAATGCCTCTGATTTAGGCGCGCAGCATAGCCCCTGGGTGGATATCATCACCCGGCCGCGAAGCCCGGGCAGCTTGCTCAAACCATTGCTGCTGGGTCTGGCTTTAGAAGAAGGCAGGCTGCTGCCGGAAAGCCTGCTCCCTGATGCGCCCATTGCGTTTGGCGGCTTTAGGCCTGAAAATTTTTATCAGGACTACAACGGCGCAGCTACAGCCAGATTGGCGCTGACCCGATCGCTCAACGTGCCTTTTGTGCATGTGCTACAAGACTATGGCGTAGATCGCTTCCATTACGCCCTACAAAAATGGGGTTTCCACCAAATCAATCAACCCGCAGCCCATTACGGTCTGTCGCTCATCTTGGGCGGTTGTGAAGTCACGCTATGGGAGGCCGTAGGCTGGTATGCCAGCCTGGGGCGCATGGTGGATCACTTCTACACATATGACGGCAAGTACACCCCCAATGACTGGCAACCGCCACATTATCTTTTTCAGGACGAGGAAAACCAAGGCCGAATACGCCTTAGCAAAGCCCCGATGCTGATTGGCGCAGGCGCCGGCTGGCAATTGCTGGACATTATGCAGGAAGTAGAGCGCCCCAGTTCGGAAGGCGGCTGGGAGCGATTTCCCGGCAGCCGGCGGGTTGCCTGGAAAACAGGCACCAGCTATGGCTTTCGCGATGCATGGGCAGTAGGCATCACGCCGCGTTATGCTGTGGGCGTATGGGCCGGCAATGCCGATGGGGAAGGGCGCCCGGGGTTGGTAGGCGTACAAGCAGCTGCGCCTGTATTATTCGATATTTTTAATACCCTGCCCCATGACGGCCGGGGATGGTTTGAGCCGCCTCACGATGCCTGGCGACCTGCTCGCGTATGCCGGGAAAGCGGCTACCTCGCCTCCCCTACTTGCCCTGTTGATACCCAACGCATGGTAAAAACGGCGCGCAGCATACCGGTATGCAGTTGGCACGAACGAATCCACACCGATTTATCGGGGCAATGGCGGGTGCATGCCGGATGCGCCCCCCCCGAGGCCATCAGAACCCAAGCCTGGTTCGTTTTGCCTCCGCTACAGGAGCACTACTACCGAAGGCGCCATCCCGGGTACCGATCTCTACCACCTTGGCGGGCCGACTGTCTTCCTGACGACGGAGAGGGGCAGGTTATGCAAATGGTGTACCCCACCCAGTTTAGTCGTATATTTGTACCTGTAGGATTAGATGGACGCCCCTCTGCCACCATATTCTCCGTAGCCCACCGCGATGCGGAAACGACTATATACTGGCATCTCGACGATCAATATCTGGGGCATACCAAAACATTTCACAGCATGGAGTTGAGGCCGCCGCCGGGTAAGCACCGCATTGTACTCACAGATAAAAATGGCAACCGCTTGGAGCAGGCTTTTGTAGTGGTCAATGAAAAAGGTCGGGCTTTAAACAATTAATGCCCTGGATCGTTATACCGCAAAATGATCAACGTGATGGATATTCTCCTTTACATTGGAATTACCTTAGCCGCCGTATTGGGCATGGAGTTTGTGGCCTGGTTCGCTCACAAGTACGTTATGCACGGTTTTTTATGGTCCTGGCATGAAGATCACCACAAGCCGCATCACGAAAAACATGGCTTTTTTGAAAAAAATGACCTCTTTTTTTTGGTGTTTGCCATCCCCAGCGCGCTTTGTTATATGGTGGGTTTATCGCAACCGGGTTGGTTTGCGCTTACCTTTGTGGGCATTGGCATTTCGATCTACGGGCTTATCTATTTTCTGATCCACGATGTGTATATCCATCAGCGTTTCAAGTGGTTCCGTCAGCTCGAAAGCTCCTACAGCCGCGCCATCCTGCGCGCTCACGGCGCCCACCACGCCAAACAAACCAAAGAAAAAGGCGAATCATTCGGGCTGCTGATTGTCAATAGTAAGTACTTCCGCAAACGGAGCGAATGGAACAAGAATGCGCCTGCATCTTGACGGTATAAACTTTTGGTCGTAAATTCACGGCCATTATTATAGTTTACGCCTTGGAGAATAAACTATTAGACAATTTGGTCAAGTCGTTCAACGTGGAGCTCCCTCAAGCTGCCACCATGGACGCTATGCTGGATAAAATACTTCCCGCTATCCGACCGCATGGTGAAGACCTGCGAGAAGAAAAGTTTTACATCGGCAAACACTATTTGGAAGTGCGCGACGACGAAGCCTTCCACGACGTGGTACTCCACGTATTTAATGCCGAAGGCGAATACATATCTTCCAAAAATGGCGAGGTCAACTGCGGAGAATGGCGACTGTTGGGCAATAAGATGAACTTTGGCCCCAGCACCTGCGAAGGCTGCCTTTACGATCTGGCCTTCCTCGACGATGAGTTCTTCATTCTGCAGCGCCACGGTAACGCCCGGTTGTTTGAGCGCAAATACATGGTGTTTATCATAGAAAAGTTGGCCAAAAAGATGGAGTGGAACGAAAGTATGGAATATCTATTCGATAAATACCGCAACAGCAGCGCCTTTTACTGGCTTGTGGCCATGATCGTCTTCCTGCTCATTGCCATTATGTTGCTGCTCCGCTAAAGTCCTCCGCTGCACTGTCTTTACATTCAAAGCCAAATATTCATGTACTACCATCGTCTAAGGTTATGGGTCGCGGGGCTTGCGCTAACCGCTTCGCTGGGCGCCCAGCCACTTACACAACCTCCCTTCACGCCGGCCACAGAACGGCTGGCAGGCATGGCCCAGCGCCGGCGTTTGGCTGAGGAGTCCATCGTCAACGGCATTCGCTTTAAGAGCATAGGTCCTACCGCCATGAGCGGCCGGGTAGCCGACCTTGACGTATGGATGGAAGATCCCAGCCATTTTTACGTGGCTTATGCCTCGGGCGGCGTATGGCGTACCCAAAACAATGGCGCCACCTTTGAGCCGCTTTTCGATCAGGAAACCGTGATGACCGTAGGCGATATCGCCGTCGACTGGAAGCGCAATACCGTATGGGTAGGCACTGGCGAAGTAAACTCCAGCCGATCTTCTTACTCAGGCGCCGGCATGTACAAAAGTACCAACGGCGGCCAAACCTGGGCGCATGCCGGCTTGGGAGAAAGCCACCACATCGGGCGCATTGTGTTGCACCCCAACAATCCTAACGTCCTATGGGTAGCAGCCCTTGGGCATTTATACTCCCCAAACCAGGAAAGAGGCGTTTACAAAACCGAAGACGGCGGCCAAACCTGGCGCAGAACCCTGTTTGTCAACCAAAATGCCGGCGCCGTAGACGTAGTCATCGACCCCGTTAATCCCAATGTGCTCTACGCAGCAACCTGGGAACGGGAGCGCCGCGCCTGGAATTTCGTGGAATCGGGCGCCGGATCGGGTATATGGAAAAGTGAAGACGGAGGCGAAACCTGGAAACGCCTCAACGAGCGAAAAAGCGGCTTCCCCAATGGCCCCGGCGTCGGGCGTATAGGCCTCCGTGCCGTGCGTGTGGACAATGAGCACC
>CAYOTJ010000304.1:0-5294 GCA_964406855.1 uncultured Saprospiraceae bacterium | reverse complement strand
GACTCACATAAGCGCTGATCTCTATGCCCATTGACCGCAACAACAGCTTGGCTACGGCTCCGGCCGCTACGCGTGCCGCCGTTTCGCGCGCCGAACTCCGGCCGCCGCCCCGGTAGTCGCGCCGGCCATATTTTACATCAAAAGTATAGTCGGCATGAGAGGGCCTGTACTTGTCGGCAATATGGCTATAGTCCTTAGAGCGCTGGTCGGCATTGTAAATAACCATGCCTATGGGCGCGCCGGTGCTTTTTCCCTCAAAGACGCCCGAAAGAACCTGCACGGCGTCGTCTTCCTGGCGCTGGGTGACGATGCGCGACTGCCCGGGCCGCCGCCGGGCCATTTCTGCTTGTATAAATGCCTCATCGATGGGGATACCCGCCGGGCAGCCGTCTATGACTACGCCTAACCCGGGCCCGTGCGACTCGCCAAAAGTAGAGATGCGGAACGCCTGTCCAAATATACTGCCTGCCACTTTTTTGCGGGCTAAGGTAGGCAGAAAATGGGGAATACTAAATTATGTCTTACTTTTGGGTCGGCGTATTTTCGCTACTACATTTGCCACTACAAAAGAGAAGCTGATGCAACAAGTACTGTTTCTGTTGGTTGCCGCTACAGCCGGCTACTTTGCCTGGAAGCAATTTTCACAGATTCGGGCCAATGTGCTGCTGGGTAAAGACGAAGTCCTCACCGGTAACCCCGCCGATCGCCGGCGCAACCTGCTGTTGGTAGCCTTTGGGCAGCAAAAAATGTTCAAGCGTTGGATTCCGGCTGTGTTGCACTTTTGCCTTTATGTGGCCTTTGTCATCACCCAGATCGAGCTCATCGAAATTTTCATCGACGGCGCTTTTGGCGTACACCGCTTCTTTGCGCCCTTTTTAGGCGCACTGTATACCTTTATTATAAGCACAATTGAGGTGCTTTCGGTATTGGCGTTCATCGCCACCTTTGCTTTTCTGGCGCGCCGCAACCTGCTCAAAGTGCCCCGATTGGTGAAACCGGAGCTAAATGGCTGGCCCCGCCTCGATGCCAACCTCATCCTGCTGGGCGAGCTCGTGCTGCTCATTGGCATTTTTAGCATGAACGGCGCCGATACGGTATTGCAGCAGCGCGACCCCGCCCATTACCCGGATACCGGCGCGTTGGCCGTAAGCAGTTGGCTGGGGCCGGCGCTGTTTGGCCACCTCAGCACGGCCGCTTTAATAGGCGTCGAGCGTTTCGGCTGGTGGCTGCACCTGCTTACGGTACTGGCTTTCCTCAACTACCTGCCCATTTCCAAGCATTTGCACATCGTGCTGGCTTTTCCCAACACCTACTTCGCCCGCCTGCGCCCCCGGGGCGAGATGGAAAATATGCCCGTCATCATGAACGAGGTAAAGTCGATGATGGGGCTGCCCGTAGAAAATGCTGCCGAGGCCAACGCCGGGGGCGAGCTGCCCGAGTTTGGCGCTAAGGACGTCGCCGACCTCAGTTGGATCGATCTGCTGGGCGCTTACTCCTGCACCGAATGCGGCCGTTGTACAGCCGTATGCCCCGCTAACCTGACGGGCAAAAAGCTGAGCCCCCGCAAAATTGTCATGAGCGTGCGCGACCGAGCCGACGAAGTAGGCCGAAAAATAGCCGGTGGAAACGTCGAATACGCCAAAGACAAAGACCAGCCGCTCAGCAAAACCAACTTCGACGACGGCCGCAGCCTCTTCGACTACATCACCCGCGAAGAGCTGCACGCCTGCACCACCTGCAATGCCTGCGTGGAGGCCTGCCCGGTGCTCATCAGCCCTCTGGAGCCCATCCTCCAGTTGCGCCGCTATGAGATACTCACCGAAAGCGCCGGCCCCGCCGAGTGGCTGCCCATGTTCAACAGCATCGAAAACAGCGGCGCAGCCTGGAGCATGTCCATCGACCGCGAAACCTGGACGAACGGCTAAAGCCTCCGGCTGCTTCTTTTATCTGACGAACGTTACCCATCCTCATCAATATGAGCCAAGTAAAAACCATGGCCCAATACGCGGCCGAAGGACAAGAACCTGAAATCCTCTTTTGGGTGGGCTGCGCAGGCAGCTTCGACGATCGCGCCCAAAAGGTCACCCGCGCTTTCGCGGAGATTCTCACCGCCGCCGGCGTCGCTTTTGCCATCCTCGGCAATGAAGAGCAATGTACCGGCGACCCCGCCAGGCGCGCCGGCAATGAGTTTCTATTCCAGATGACCGCCCTTCAGAATATCCAGACCCTGAATATGTACGGGGTAAAAAAGATCGTGGCGGCTTGCCCTCACTGCTTCAATACCCTCAAAAATGAGTACCCGGCCCTCGGCGGCCAGTACGAGGTGATGCACCACACCCAACTGCTCCAGCAACTCATCGATGAGGGGCGCATCAAACTCAAAGAGGGCGGCGCCTTCAAAGGCAAGCGCATCACCTATCACGACAGTTGCTACCTCGGCCGCGTCAATGGCGTTTACGAGGCGCCCAGAGCCGTGCTCGAAGCCCTCGACTCCGACCTCGTAGAGATGAAGCGCAGCAAAACCAACGGCCTGTGCTGCGGCGCCGGCGGCGCCCAAATGTGGAAAGAAGACGAACCCGGCGATAAGCGCATCAACATCGAGCGCGCCGACGAAGCCTTAGCCACCGGCGCCGAAGTAGTGGCCCTCAACTGCCCTTTCTGCCTCACCATGATGAGCGATGGCGTCAAAGCCCGCGAAAAACAGGAAACGGTAATGGTGTATGATCTCAGTGAATTGATTGTCAAAAATTTAGCATAAACATGGATATGGTTCAGGACTTCCCCGGCCAGTCGCGTGTGTGGGTCTATCAGGCCGGCCAACCTTTTCGCTCAACTGACCTGCCCGCCATCCGGGCGGCATTGGGCGCCTTCGCCCGCCAATGGGTGAGCCACAACCAACAATTGCGCGCTGCCGCCGATGTGCTCCACGATCGCTTTGTGGTGCTGATGGTAGACGAAACCCAGGCCGGCGCCAGCGGTTGTAGCATCGATAAGTCGGTGGCCTTCCTCAAACAATTGAGCGCCGAAACCGGCGTCGACCTCTTCGATCGCCTGCGGTTCAGCTTCCGGCTCCCCGACGGCGAGGTGAGCACCGTATCCCGCGAGGAGTTTGCGCGCCTTTACGCCGAAGGGCGCATCAACGACGACACCCCCGTCTTCGATCCGCTGGTGGATACCAAAGCGGCCTTCGATGCCGCCTTTGAAAAAAAGCTGGGCCAGAGCTGGCATCGGCGTATGGTTTAATATTCCCAAGCCTCCGCTCAAGCCGCTATGCTCAAAGACATCGACATCATTGCCGCAGGCGAACTGCTCATCGACTTCATCAGCGCCGACTTTGCCGAAAACCTCGACGAGGTCAGCCAGTTCAAAAAACTACCCGGCGGCAGCCCTGCCAACCTCGCCGCCAACCTCGCCCGCCTCGGCAAGCGCGTAAGCTTGGTGAGCGCTGTGGGGCAAGACGATATGGGCGATTACCTGGCGCGCTACGTCGCCGACCTTGGCCTCGACACGGCCCACCTGGCCCGCGTAGCGCTGCCCACTACCCTCATTCTCGTCACCCGCTCCCGGCAGGTATCCAATTTTGAGGCCTACCGCATGGCCGACACCCAACTCGGCGCAGCCCAGTTTCCGCCGGCGTTCGTGGCTCGCGCCCGGCTGTTCCACACCACCTGTTTTGCCCTCAGTCTTGAGCCTGCGCACAGCAGCATCCTCACTGCCGCCGCACAGGCGCATGATGCCGGCGCCCAGCTCAGCATCGACGTCAATTATGCCGCCAAAATCTGGCCCGATCAGCGCGAGGCCCAACGGGTAGTGGCCGACTACTGTAGCCGCGGCGCTATGGTCAAGTGCAGCGAAGTGGATTGGGAGCGCCTCTATGGCCATCCCCTGCACGATAATGAGGCCGCCGCTACGCACTTCTTGGCCCAGGGCGCTTCCATTGCCTGCCTCACCCTCGGCAACAAAGGCTGCTACGTCAGCAACGGGGCCGAAGCCCACTTCCTGCCCTCCCGCCCGGTGGCCGTGCGCGATACCACCGGCGCCGGCGACGCCTTCTGGTCGGGCTTCCTCTCCGCCTGGCTCGACGGGGCCCAATTGCTGCACTGCGCCATGTCGGGGCGCAAGATGGCCGAGCGCAAATTAGAGCACTTTGGGCCGCTGCCCGGCGCCATCCCGGCCAGAGACATCTACGTCGACTGGGCGTAGTTTTTTGTTTTTTGGGCGTGCCCCCGGCCCCTTTGAGCGCATACCTTTGCCCGATAGCCGCCCGCCAAGGGGCCGGGGTCGCGTGTTCCGCTCTTATGGGGCGCCCCGCCTCCGTTGGTCTGGAAAACCTTTTACAGGGGGCGCCCCATACCGCTGCACCCGCTCACGCGGCGCCACCCTCCGGCAAGCAGACAAGGCTAATCTTTGCTTCTTTCTCTATTTTATCATGACCAAAGTTCCTGCAATTCAAATACCCCCAAATATCTTTTTATTCTTTAAAATGATAACCGAACAAGGCGTTTGAAGCTGCCTGCCTTCAATGTCAGAGGCGGGCAGGCCAGTCTTCCCGCATCGGCGCAGCCCCGGGCAATGAAAACACCTCGGCATCCGTTCCGGACAAGGGGGCGCAGTTTTCACCCGGCCGAGCACAGCGAGGACGTTTACCCGACCGAGTGCAACGAGGGCGTGGTGGCGGTAGCCGACTAGCGAAGCGACGGCGGACGTTTACCCGACCGAGTGTAACGAAGGCGCGGCGGCGCCGCGCAAGTGGCCACACGGCGGTAGGTGTTATGCGGCGTGGCTCAAAAGAATACACTTATTGGCCGACCACGAGGACGCCATTTTTCATCAGCCTGTCGGTTTGGATGCTGTAGAAGTAAGCGCCGGCCGGCAGGTGCTGTAGTTGAAGGCGATGCTCTTCTCCGCCATTCAGCATATAGTCGCCCTTCAGCTTGCCCTCTGCATTAAAGAGGCGCAGGCGCGCATCCTGGCCTGCCTCCAGCCTGACCCGCAGGGTTTGCCCGTTGAGTATGGGGTTGGGGTAGAGTAGGGCGGGAGCTGTCGCTTCGGGCGCTTGGGTATCGGTAGCCGGGTCGGCCATGACGATGAAAAGCTGCCCCAGTCCTTCTATGGCGCAGGCGTCGGGGAAGGCTAAGTAGCCGTCGGCGGCGCTATTGGCGGCGCACCATTCCGACCAGTCGGGCAAAAAGCCGTTTTCGGCTATGCGCTGGTGGAGCGTGGCCAGCTCGGGGGCTGCAGGCGTCTGCCCGGGCTTCAGCACGCGATCGTAGTAGTTGAAGACGAGCGAGGCC
>CAYOTJ010000303.1:0-5307 GCA_964406855.1 uncultured Saprospiraceae bacterium | reverse complement strand
TCATGGCCATTACCGGGCCGCTATGCCCCGATGCGCTCAAATCGTTGAAGAAGGCTGCGAGGCTGTCGGCTACTCGTTGTAGCAGCAGCGGGTGAGCGTTGGCCTGCTCGGCATGGGTGTCAAAGCCATCGATGGTGGCTAAGTATACCTTAGTGCCCAACCCTCCTTTGATGAGGCGGGCAATGATGGCTAATTGCTCTGAAAAATAATGGTTGGGATAAGAAGCCTGATTGACGGAAGCGTTGTAAGCATCGCGGATATTCTCCGAGTAGCGGAAGGCGCTGTTGGCAATCTGCCGGACATAGGCCAACTCCCGGTCAGCGGGGCTGTTGCTCAATCCGGCCAGGTCGTATAGCTCTCCGGTTAGGGCAATCTGGTAGAACTCCTGCGGATTATTGATGCTGAGCGCCATGTTGCCGCCTATGGCGCGGAAGATCATATTGGTTTCCACCCCGATTTGCAGGGCCGGCGGCACTACCGGCGGCGCGCTGAGGAAGGCCTGGTATTGGTTTTCGAGCATTCGCCCAATCCAGCCGGTGGTCACAATCTCATCGGATTCGGAAGCCGAGGCCCAGATGTCGCTGGAGCGAAAGTGAGAGTAATTGGCGTCGGGATAGCCCACGTTGTGCACAATCTGCATGTGGCCTTCTTCCCAGAAGGGGCGCAGGGCCTGCATTTCATTGGGCATGCCAAAGTCGTCGCTCAGCGCCCACAGGCCGCTTTCCTGTACGGCAATGGTGGGGCGTATGTTGTAGTATTCATCGTTGCTTCTCGGAATAACCATGTTGAGGCCGTCGTTGCCGCCCTTCAGGCGCACCAGTAGCAATATGCGGTCGCCGCATTCGCTGGTGTTGAGGGCGCTGAGCAGCGCCCCCGGAGCAAAGGCCTGCAATTGGTGGGCCCCCAGCGTGAGGGCCGATCCCAGCGTTGCCAGGCCCGTGAGGCGCATAAAGTCGCGGCGGCCAAAGCTGCGATGCGCTTGCACATGGGCGCCCCGATCGGCTAAGCTGGCGCCGAAGCGCTTGTTGAGATGGCGCTCTACTTTGGGGTTAAGACCGGAATTGTGATTATCTTTTTCGCACATGGCTGGAAAAATTCTTCGTTAAAAAAATCAACAGAGCTGCCACTCCGGCAGTCGGGTGAGGTAATAGAGCAAGCCCGTCACCTGATAGGGGACATCCTCGTAGTTGAGATCCCAGGTGCCGTCTTCAAAGTAGTTGCCGGGCACCTCGCCTTTAAAATACTGAAGGGCGACATCTTGCAGCCGGGGCGACAGATCGCGCTTGAGGAAATAGCGCACAATGGCAGCCGTTACGCTTTCGGCGCCGGCCTGAATATCGCCTTCCATCAGGGCAATGGTCCAGTTCCTGATTTTGGCCCGATTCAAAAGGCTGTTTACTACGCTGCCATACAATACGCTGGAGCTATAATTCCAGCGCGTGGTCAGTGTATTTTCATTGATCCAGGTATGATAGCCCGGCCAGCCGGCCACATCCGGCGGGTTGTATAAATCTTCGCCCAACTGGAAAGCAAAGTAGTTGATGTTGTTGATCCAGTCGTCTGTCACATTGTCGCCATAGGTCATGCCCAATAGCCGCAGCGGCCCCACTAAGCATTCCACGGGGCTCTTCACGCGCACGTTGATGACCCGGTCGTCAAAAAAGTGGGCGCTTTTAAACAGTTGCCTCAGCACAGGCGCCAGTTCCCAGTTGTTGTCCTTAAAGGTAGTAGCCATCTCATCAATGACGGTCCAATCGGGTATCTGATAGACGAAAAAGCGGTACAGCTTACTGCAAATATAACGGGCTACCTGTTCGCGCCGCAGGGTGAAGATGAGCTCGTGCACATCGTCGTAGTGCCAGTTGCCGGTCTGGCCAAAGATGGTTTTGGGGCCATTGTCGTGGCGGCCGGGGTCGAAGGTGACGTTGTTGTTGCAGGCGTACATATTTACCCGCCATCCGGTAAGGGCCCTGGCCACCTCTACAATGTCGGTTTGGGTGTAGCCATTGCTTTCGCCCATGGTAAAGAGCTCCATTAGCTCGCGGGCGTAGTTTTCGTTGGGCTGCCCTGCTACGTTGATGTTCCCGTTGAGGTATACCAGCATGGCCGCATTTACGCCCATTGCCTCTACAAAGGCGCGAAAATTGCCGGTGGAATGTTTGAACAGCAGATCGTAGTAAACCCACTTAAAAGAGGGGCAGTCATACACATCTTCCTCCGTTGCAAAATGGCTGTGCCAAAACATCGCCAGTTTGGCGCGCGGATCGCCGGAAACGATTTCCCGCATCCAGCGGGCGGTCAGCTCGCGTTTGTGTTCGAAGTACAGGTCGGTATCCGAACCATAGTCATCCCAGGTCCAGTTGGCAAAAGCAGGGGGCTCCGGCGGTGGAAGCGCTACCAAATTATCAATGAATTGATCGACCAACTCGCCCGGCGACATGGCCAGCGCTTGTTGTAGCGTATCTAAATTAGCGCCAAAAGCAATGCGTTGGAAAAAGTGCTGGGCGCGGCGCGCATCCCAGGGGCGCGCCGGGGTAGGCACATAAGGTTCCAACAACGTCAACGTACTAAGAGAAGACGACATAAGCGTACGCCTTTTGGTAGAATGATAAAATTTTGTCTCAATGATAGCAACAATATTGCAAATTGATCATACATTTAGACAAAATTTTTAGGATAAAAAATTGGCAGAACCGTGAGAATATTTACTTCGCTCATTTTCTTGCTGTTTGCATTTTCCGTTTCGGGGCAAGACCTCCTTTATTCGGAAGATTTCAACGATTGCGCCCTGCCTTCCGACTGGACGGTCAACCTCGTGGGCAACCCCAACGCAGCCTGGTGGGTGGGTATGCCCATGAATAACAACGACGACGGCTCTACCATCGACGGCTCCTGTATGCTCATCTTTGACGACGACCTCTCCGGCGACCAAACCCCGCCCTGGGTACTGGAGCTCACTACGCCAATTATTGACGTATCGGCCTACAACCGCCTTGAGCTAAGCGTAGACGTCCATTTTCGCGATTATCAAAACTCTGCCAGCTTAGAGATTTTGGTCTTCAATGGAAGCCAGTATGTTCCGCTTCGCAAATACAAAGGGCCGGGCAGCCAGACCGGGGTGCAGTTTTCGGAATACCAAACCTTTACCGCCGATCTCTCCTTTTACCTAAACCCTCAGTTGCACCTCATGTTTCGCTACGACGATGCCGCCGCCTTTGCCTGGTGGGCCGGTATAGACAACATACGCATCACCGGAGAAAGCCGGGGCGCCAACCTCATTCTGGAAACTTTTGACGGCTGTGCCTTGCCCGACGGCTGGACCACCCAATACAGCGGCGCGCACGACTGGCAGTTTGGGTTTGTCTCCAATACCAATACGTCTACAACCAGCATGAACGGATCCTGCATGGCCTACTTCGACGACGATGGCATCGGTCAGCAGGCGCCTTACAGCGTGGTGCGCCTGCTCAGCCCCGAAATCGACGGCTCTTCGGCGGCTCAGATGATTCTTGAATTTGATGTTATTCTAAGGCGGTACGTCGCTGCCGAGCATTTGGCCATAGGCGTGCTGGACGTCGAAACCGGCGAGAGCAAAATCGCCGTTCAATATTTTACCGATTTGGGCGGCCCCGGCTTCACCAATTATGTGAGTGAGCAGGTAGACCTCTCCGGCTTTCGCGCGCACCGCATGAAGGTCTTTTTTCAATACGACGACGGCTCCGACTGGGGCTGGTGGGTTGGCATCGACAATGTGCGCTTGATAGGCGAAGGCATCAACAACGAAACCTGTGCTAACGCCCTGCCTTTGACCGTGGGCGAGCCCTGTACGGAAGCCAACAATGCGCAGGCTCTATTTGATGGCCCCCAGCCCGGCTGCCTTACCGATAGCCGGGCCGTAGCTTCTCAATGGTATACCTTTACGGCGCCTGCCGACGGTTGGCTCCGCATGACTTCGGGCGCTGCCTTCAACGATGTGGTCAGCCTCTTTACCGGAGGTTGCGAGAGCTTAGAGGAAGAAGCCTGCGGCGCCCGCGACGAGCATGGATTCACCGGTGAAACCCACTATGCCCAGGTGGTGGCAGGCCAAAGTTATCTGCTGCGTCTGAGCGGCGAGCGGGCCCGCTTCGGCATGGATCGGGGGAGCTTTTGTCTCTCGCTCGATTACGCCGACAGCCCCCCGGCGCCTCCCGCCAACGACCTGTGCGAACAGGCCATTGCTTTGACCATTGACGGCGATTGTGTGGCAGGCGGCAACCTCGACGCCCGGGCAGAGGCCCCGCTGCCCAGTCGCAATACACTGGCTCGGTCTGATGTTTGGTATCGATTTACAGTTGCCGAAGATGTACCCATAGAAATAGAAGCTCAGGCCAACTTCGCCGATGTGCTCACCCTCTATCGGGGCGGTTGCCAGGCGCCGGAGGAGGTAGCCATCAATGAATACGGCAGCAAGTTGAGGCTGGAAAACCCCGAGCCGGGCGCTACCTATCTCCTCAAAGTCAGCGGCGCTTTTGCCACCGTCGAAGGCGAGCTGTGCGCCCGCGTGCGCAAGGCGCCTATTGTAGCTCCGGCCAACGAT
The DNA here is from genome assembly GCA_964406855.1 of uncultured Saprospiraceae bacterium. Lineage (GTDB taxonomy): Bacteria > Bacteroidota > Bacteroidia > Chitinophagales > Saprospiraceae > JAUMBM01. The sequence continues at coordinate 731 of CAYOTJ010000303.1, read as the reverse complement.
CTTTGCCCTGCCGCCCTGCCTGTGGTCATAGACGGGCCCTGCGTATATGCCAATAATTTTGGCGCCAATTTCGATGGCCCGGCCATTTCCTGCGAGCCTTTCCTCAGCGGCAGCATTTGGTTTAGCTTTGTAGCGCCGGGCTCCGGCGCCGTGCGCTTCCTGCCCGACGCCGATTTTGCCTATGCGCTATCTGTATATGAGGGCGGTTGCGGCAACCTTTCAGAAGTTTTCTGCTCGCCCAATAAGCCCGCCTGCGAGGGCTATCTCACCTTGGGCAGCCTCACGCCCGGGCAAACGTATTACATCCGGCTTAGCTCAACGGCCAATACCGCCGGCTTCGGCCAGCGCGGGAATGTATGCCTGTCTATATACAACGCTGCGATTACGCCGGAATGGACGCCCCTGTCGCTGCAAGTGGATGTCAATTGCTTTGACAACGGCCTGGCTACCCTCACGCCTGTGGCTACAGGGGGCGCTGGTTTGTACCAGTTTGCCGGCTACGACCCCGATCAGGCTTACAGCAATGGCGAAGCTTACCTCGTAGTCGTCATCGACGCCAATGGCTGCGAACGCTCTGTGAGTGGAGAAGTGCTGTGTGAAGCCAACCCCAACTGCGCCTTAGCCGCCGAGCTGTCGCTACAATCCGCTCTATGTCACGATAGCGCCAACGGCGCCGCAGCCGCTGGCTGCGGCGCCGTTGGCGCTATCGTGACATAGAGCGGATTGTAGCG
>CAYOTJ010000302.1:0-5309 GCA_964406855.1 uncultured Saprospiraceae bacterium | reverse complement strand
GTTTTATGGCTGTTCCGACAGGATGGAACCTTACTCGAACAACGGGCGCTGGCCGGGCGCGATCTTTACATAGAAGCGTACAACTGGCCTGGGCTTAGCCCGGGCGTATACACCGCGTTGGCGCAGGCCGGCCTCGATTGGGTGTATATCAATGTTGTCGTACAATAGCCAATGTCCGACAGGTAAGGAAAGTTTTTTTGGGGGTGTCCCCCGGCCCCCTTGTATGGCCGCCGGCTTTCAGGTTTAGCGCGTTCGTACAAGGGGGCCGGGGGCCGGGCTGTCCGCTCTTATGGGCTGCTGCCGGCGGCTTTGAGGCCGCTAAGCAGCAGCCCATACCGCTGCCATCCCTCACCCGGGCGCCAACTTTAAAATACGCTTCTCCTCCGGCTATGCATCTACCAGTACGGCTTCGAGCGTAGCGCCCCGACGGCGGATTTGAACAGCCTTTCCTTGCAGTTTGAAGATATAAGCTTCTGCTTTGGTTTCCTGTTGGCCGGTGATGCCGCTGTCGATATCGGTAGCGCCGATAATCGCCAAAATGCCGCTGTCTTCGTTGAAGGACACCGTCCATTGTTTACGGGTAGCAATGGGCAGCACCAAGCGGCCGGGGGCAGCGCGGGGAGCTACAAGATCGTCGCCGGTGGCGCCTCCGGGGGCGGAGGCTTCATCATTGGCAGATGCGGCAGATACTACCGTGAGCTGGCCGCCGAGCAGGCCAACCAATATGCCCCGATTGTCGAGGAGGGAAAAAGACACCGCTCTGCCATTGTCGATGAGGTAGAGGGTATCCATATTAGAAGATAGCGTAATCGAGTTGATCATGCGTTTAACTGGCTGTTTAGCAGATGGCTCAAACCGGGTGGGCAGTGGCTTTGCCTCTGTGTTGTTGGCTGCAACGGGCACGCCTACCAATGCTCGCAATCGATCCCAAAAGGACATAAGGGAGAATTTATTACGGCCGGGGCCATTCTGGTGATGAAAATGGAGTGTTTGTTGATGGGCAAAGATAAACTTTTTTGAAAAAAAACGTCGGGGCGGCGGCATTTTTGGCGGCTGATTAGCGGATGACTACCTCCTCAATGTAGGCTTCGCCCAGCGCCTCATTGAGCCGATGTCGAAGGGTGTCGCGGGCCATCGACAACTCCTGGCGCAAGGGCGCCGATCGCACGGCTATGTAAAGCTTGCGGTCGCGGAGGCTAAACTCGCTGGTGTGCTGAGCGATGAGCGGCCCCATTTGCTGCTGCCACAACTGGCGGATGCGCGCCTCGTTGTAGCCGTCTTTGAGCTTGTAATGCCGGAGCATGGCCTCCAGCGCTTGCTTGAGGGTCTGTTCGTTGTCGCTCATAGGCTGTTGTTTGCCGTTTGTTGATCGGTGGTTTGGTCGTATGGCTCAGCGGTTCCCTGATCAATGAGGTAGAGGGCTTTATCGGCGCCAAAAGGTTGCAGCAGGCGATTAACGCGTTCAGGATCGGTGTCGGAGATGAATATCTGGCCATAGGCCGACGCCAGCAGGTAGGCGAGGAGCTGTTCTACGCGGCCGCGGTCAAGTTTGTCGAAGATGTCGTCAAGCAGCAGGATGGGCGCTGCGCCTTTCTGCTCGCGGATGATCTGGTACTGAGCCAGTTTGAGCGAGAGCACATAGCTTTTGAGCTGGCCCTGAGACGCCATGCGCTTGAGGGGATGGCCTGACAGAGAAAAGAGAAGGTCGTCGCGATGGATGCCGGCGGTGGTGCGCTGAAGGGCGCGGTCTTGCTCGGCCTGTCGGGCCATGAGTTCTGCCCAACCTGCCTGACGCAAGGCCGATCGATATTCGAGGGCCGCTGCTTCCTGTCCGCCGGATATAGCGCTGTAGGCTTCAGCTAAGCGAGGGCCAAAGTCGGCGATGAAGAGTTGCCGCCGCTCATAGATGTATTGTGCAGGAGATTCCATTTGAAGGTCATAGACTTCGAGGAGGCCGGCGGGCACGGGGCGGCCTTCCCATTGTTTCAGCAGAGCATTGCGCTGTTTGAGCAGTTGGTTGTATTGCAGCAGTTGGGTCAGATAGCGGTTGTCTATCTGGCAGAGGGTATTGTCGAGGAGGCGGCGGCGCTCTTCGCTGCCTTCTGTGGCAATGAGCGTATCATCGGGGGTGATGATCACTACCGGATAACGGCCCACATGATCCGCTAAGCGAGGGTAGGGGGCCCCATTCCGGGCGATTTCCTTGCGCTGCCGGGCCTTCATCTTGACGACAATCTGTTCACGGGCCTCTTCGTTGGCGAGAAAACCCCCCTCCAAGCGGAAAAAATCGGCGTCATGACGGGCTAAGTACTGATCGTTGAGATTGGTATGGCTTTTGCCCATGCAGAGGTAGTAAATGGCCTCCAGCAGGTTGGTTTTACCCATGCCGTTGCGCCCCACAAAGCAGTTGAGCCGGGCCGAGCAAGCGAGCCGGACCTGTTCGTAGTTGCGGAAGTTGACCAATGCCAGCGATTCGAGATACAAGATGAAATGGCTTTGCGGCAAATTTACATCAAAGGAAGTGCGTTTTTGCGAAACCAGCGAAGATTTGCTTTGTTGTCTTGCAAACACCATTTTTGTCCGTATCTTTATGGACAATTTTACACTAACTTCGCGAAAATTCGCTAAACGGTATGGTTGCTGAGAAGAAAAAGGGCGCTTCGCGCAAGACTAAGCCGGCTTACAGCAAGGAGCAATATTTGAGCTGGTACGAGCTCATGCTTCGCATTCGCCGGTTTGAGGAACGAGCATTGATGGCCTATGGCCAGCAAAAAATTCGGGGCTTTTGCCACGTATACATTGGCCAGGAGGCTGTAGCGGCTGGTATGGAATCGGCCATTACTCCGGACGACGCCATCGTGACGGCCTATCGGCAGCATGGTACGGCGCTGGGCAGGGGCGTTTCCTCCCGCGCAGCTATGGCCGAGTTGTTTGGCAAGGCCACGGGGGTAAATAAAGGCAAGGGCGGCTCTATGCACTTCTTCAGCGCTGAGCGTCGCTACTTTGGCGGCAACGGCATCGTAGGCGCTCAAATTCCGATCGGCACGGGTATTGCCTTTGCCGAAAAGTATAAGGGCACCACCAACCTTTGTGTGACCATGTTTGGAGACGGCGCCGCCCGGCAGGGCGCCCTTTACGAGAGCTTCAACATGGCCATGACCTGGAAGTTGCCCGTGTTGTACATCTGCGAAAACAATGGCTACGCCATGGGCACGTCGGTACAGCGCACTTCAAACGTGACCGAGATGTACAAAATCGGCGCCGCTTTTGATATGCCCAGCGAAGTGGTCGACGGCATGAATCCCGAGTCGGTGCACGAGGCCATTACCCGGGCAGCAGCCCACATTCGCGCCGGCAATGGCCCGTACTACCTCGAAATTCGCACGTATCGCTACAAGGGGCACTCGGTTTCCGACCCGGCTAAATACCGCACCAAAGAGGAAGTACAAGAGTACATGGATCGCGACCCCACCAAAGTGACCGAGCGCACCATCCTCGACAATGGCATTGCTACGGAGGAGGAAATTCAGGCCATCAAAGACAAGATCAAAGCAGAAATGGACGAGGCAATGGAATTTGCTGAAAACTCGCCCTATCCCGATCCGTCGGAGCTGTATACCGATAACTACCTTCAGGCTGATTATCCATTCCTGAACTGGTAAACTTTTTCGGGCTTCGAAGCCCGCCCTGACGGCCCGTCTTCTCTTGCAGTAAGGCGGGCCGTTTTCGTTTCCTCCCATCCGTATTCAAGTTAATGCTATGAATGATTTGTTGCAGCAAGCTTATGACCCGGAGGGTTTTCGCCGGCAGGGTCACGCCTTGATCGATGTGCTGGCCGATTACCTGAGGGCCATGCAGCAGCCCGCAGGGCAGCCCGCCATTGCCTACCGGCCTCCGGCCGAGACACTGGCGGAGTGGGCCTCCCGCCTGAAGGAGGGAGAGCCGGATCCTATGCGCATTTTTCAAAGCGTATTGGGCCAGAGTGTAAGCCTGCACCATCCGCACTACATGGGGCATCAGATTAGCCCGCCGGCGCCAATGGCTGCCTTAGCGGGCTTGGTGGGCGATCTGCTCAACAATGGCATGGGCGTTTATGAAATGGGTATGGCCGGTTCGGCTGCCGAGGAGGCGCTCATTCAGGAGGTAGGGGCTGTGCTGGGCTTGGGCGATCGCTGCGGCGGCTTCCTCACTTCGGGGGGCACTTTGGCTAACCTTACGGCCCTGCTGACGGCTCGCAGCGTAAAAGCCCCCACGGAGGTATGGACGGCCGGCAACAGCGAGCCGCTGGCCCTGATGGTGAGCGAAGAAGCCCACTATTGCGTCGATCGGGCTGCCCGCATTATGGGCTGGGGCAGCGCCGGTCTCATCAAGATTCCCTCCGACGATGCTTTTCGCATGCGTACTGAGTTGCTGGAACCGGCCTACCGCGAGGCCGCTGAGCGAGGGGTGCGCGTCATTGCGGTGGTAGGCAGCGCCTGCTCTACGGCGGCCGGCGCCTTTGACGACCTCGATGCTATTGCCGATTTTTGTGCAAGGCATAACCTTTGGTTTCATGTAGACGGGGCGCATGGCGCAGCCCTGGCGTTCTCGACGCGGGAACGGCCCGTATTGAAAGGTATAGAACGGGCAGACAGCGTAGCTATGGATTTTCACAAGATGTTGCTGACGCCCTCGGTGACGACGGCTCTGGTATACCGGGATCATCGCGATAGTTACCGCACTTTTCAGCAGCGGGCTGATTATTTGTTGGAGTGGGATGCCAAGGACGAATGGCACAACCTGGCGCGCCGCACGTTTGAGTGTACCAAGTTGATGCTGAGCCTGAAAGCTTATACCCTGTGGGCCGCGTACGGGCCGGGCTTATTTGAAAACTACGTAGACCAGGTATGCGACCTTGGGCGCGCCTTTGGCCGGCTGTTGGCCGAGGCGCCAGATTTTGAATTGCTGACGCCTCCGGCCTGCAACATCGTGTGCTACCGGCTGTCGGGGCCGGGCCTGAGCCCGGAGGAAACCGATGCCCTCAACCTGAAGGTGCGCCGCAGGCTGCTGGAGCAGGGCGATTTTTATGTGCTGTCTACTACCATTCGGGGGCAGGTATGGCTGCGCAGCACGCTCAGCAATCCCTTTACGGAGGAAGCGCATTTGCGGGCGCTGATGGACAGGTGCCGGGAGTTTAGCAACTTGTAGCCGCGCAGGTATGCGCTCATGATTGGGCATACGGCTTGCGCGGCCGGGGCAGCGGTGGAAGCGGTATGCCTGACGACTTTACCCCGTGGAATAGCGAAGCGTATATTCCACGGGGTGAAGGA
>CAYOTJ010000301.1:0-5311 GCA_964406855.1 uncultured Saprospiraceae bacterium | reverse complement strand
GGGGAAGGGCATTGCGCAGCAGCGACAGGTAAGCGGCGTCGCCGGTATGGTCGGGCAGGCCCAGGTCTAAGTCCGACTGCTCTTTGCGGTGGGGGTAATTCTTGGCGCCATGCATGGAAAAAGTGAATACACGGGGCTCATGGGCAAAAATCTCGGCGGTGCCATTGCCCTGATGGACGTCTAAGTCGACAATCAGTATGCGCCGGCTGATACCGTGGTGTAGCAGGTAGTTGGCCGCAATGGCAATGTCGTTGAACACGCAAAACCCCTCCCCTTTATACGAAAAAGCATGGTGCGTACCCCCGGCTATGTTCAGCGACACCCCGTATTCGCGGGCATAAAGCGCGCACTGAATGGTACCTCCGGCTATGTGGCGCCCCCGCTCCACCAATCGGGGCGTCATAGGGAAACCAATGGCCCGGGCCTCTTTTACGCTCAACCCCTGGCTGCGCAGCTTACCCCAATACTCCTGCGTATGCGTCAGCAGAATGGTAGCTTCATCTACAGGCTCCGGGTGAAAAAAATTGCCCTCCGTAGCCGTGCCTTCATAGCACAACTGCTCGGGCAGCAGGTCGTACTTCACCATCGGGAAGCGGTGCCCCTCGGGCAACTCATAGCGGTAAATGGGCGAAAAAGCTATTTTTAACACAAACATTGGCCTTATGCCTTCAAAAACAGCCGACCACAGGAATGGTTGATCCACAAGAAAATTGCTTACCTTTGCGCACTCAAAAAAAGAAAGACATGCGTATTGCAACATTCAGCCTGATGCTCGCAGCCGCCCTCACGCTGGGATGGTCCTGCCAAAAAGGCAACGAGAGCAAAGACATCGAGTTCCTGTATGCCCAGCCCTGGAAGTTTGACCTTCCGCAAATGCGCGATTCGCTCGACTTCAGCAAAATGTCGCCCACCGAGCGCGACATCGCCGTATCGGCCATCACCCGCATGGAGGGCGCAACCCTCACCTTCCAAAAAGACAGCACCATCGTCTATCGCGCCTTCGACGGACAGGAAACCCTCGGCGGTTGGGCCCTCAGCCCCGACCGTACCCAAATGGTGATCCAGATGACCAAGTCAGTCGTCAATCCCCAGCGCGTCGTCAAGCTCGAAGCCGATGAAATCATCCTCGCCGCCGACCGCACCATGGGCTACATCTTCCCCAAGGTGCTCGTGCCCGCTTCCGCCGAAGATATGAAGGCCAAACCGGCGCCCGCGCCCGCTCAGGATACCACGCAGCAGTAAAAACCTGTCCTGCATCCGGTGGCGTACCCGCAGGGGTACCCCCCCAGAGAGCCATCATCTTTCCGTAAGCCCGAGGAAGATGATGGCTTTTTTGTTGTGCGCTAAGTATTTATAGTGGGTTGGCATGTTTTTTTGGGGCCCCGCCGCATGATATTCACCTCCGAGTATCACCTTGCGCGGTGCCGCCGCGTCCGCCGTCGCTTCGCTAGTCGGCTCAATCTTCGCTACGCTCTTCCGGGTAAACGTGTTCCGCTCTTATGGGTTGCTCCACTACGGCCTTTGAGGGCCGCAGCGCAGCAGCCCATACCGCTTCACCCCCTGGTCCGAACACAATTACCTAATACCAGAGAGCAGCAAGCGCCGCCCGATCGGGGAAAATTGTCCATCCACCCGACACCAATGTCCATTTTATGCCGGCATGAATCATCGCCACAGGTTTACAGAGATACCGTTGGCTTCGATCGGCAAAGTGTTGCCTGATCCGGCCGGCTGACGAATCAATTTGGGGCGCCCTCTTGCCCCGCTATTAAAATAGCCTTACCTTTGCAGCCGGATAACCATCCGCTCAATTTGTATCGATGGCAAAGTGGAAACAAATCGTAGCCGTATACCTGTTGTTGCCTGCAATATTGCTGGCCAGCACAGGCCTGTCGCTGCGTTCCATCTACTGCCTGTGCAAGGGCGAGCGCATCACCAGCCTGATGGACTTCCCCGACAGCGAGTGCCGCGAACAGGGTCATGCAGCGCATGAAAGCCATACCAGCGAGGCGCCGCCCCTCAAGGCCTGCTGCAAGCTGACCTCGTTGGTATGCAATAGCGACGCGACCCCGCAGGGCTTCAGCACAAACTGTTGCACCCAGGAGCAGTTGGTATACCTGAAGGTGGCCGTACAATCGGCCCCTGGCGCCCCATGGATTCCCGGCGATGTGGCTCCGGCTCCCCCCCCGGTGTTGCCTGCCCTGCCGGCGTTTTTATCCCCTCCTCAACTGGCCCGCTGTTCAGGCCGCCTGCACGATCTGCCGCCGCCGCCCGGCGGGCGGCAATGGCTGGCGCTGGGCCAAACTTTCCGTTGTTAGCCTAAGTCGGAAAACAGGCGCAACTGCGCCCCTCTACGCTGTGTAAGCCCCTGCTGCGCAAGCGATTGTTATTACGTATTCTCACGTTTTATTCCGACGAATCATGCTGTTTTATATTCTTGAAAAGAAAGCCCGTTTCAAGGCTACGGTGGGCCTTATCGCCGCCTTCTGGCTGATGCTGGCCATAACGCCGGCTGCGGCCCAACGCCAACTGACGGGCCGGGTGACGGGCCCCGCCGATGAGCCCCTGCCGGGCGCTACCCTGCAATGGGCCGACGGCACAGGCGCCGTAGCCGAGGTTGACGGAAGCTTTGTGCTGCCCTGGCCCGATACGGCCACGGTACTCGCCGTAAGCTTTGTAGGCTTCCAAACTCAGGTCATTCGCCCCATGCCGGGTATAGGCTCCCTGACGATCGCCCTGCGCGAAACCGCCAACTTAGAAACGGTGGAAGTGAACGCCCGCCGACGCAGCAGCTTTACCTCGCTGGTAGATACCCGACAGGTAGAGCATGTGAGCAGCCTTGAACTGCGCAAGGCGCCCTGCTGCAGCTTAGGCGAGAGCTTTGAAACCAACGCCAGCGTAGACGCCAGCTACAGCGACCCCCTCACCGGCGTGCGCGAGATTCAGATGCTGGGCCTGCGCGGGGTGTATACCCAACTGCTGATGGAAAAACGCCCCACCATGACCGGCTTGGCCAGCCCCTATGGCATGGATCTGCTGCCAGGCCCCTGGGTGGAGAGCATACAAATCAGTAAAGGCGCCGCCTCAGTGCAGTCGGGCGCCGGTAGCCTCACAGGCCAGATCAATACGGAGCTCATCAAACCCATGACGGGCAGCCCGCTATACGTCAACCTCTTTGGCTCTACGATGGGCCGGGGCGAGGCCAACGTATACCTCAACCAAAAGCTGACCGACAAATGGAGCTCCGGGCTGCTGCTGCACAGCAGTTTCCAGGACAACCACCACGACGGCGATCGCGACGGCTTTCAGGATATGCCCAACAGGCAAACCTCCTCGGGCTTATACCGGCTCTTCTATTGGTCCGATAGGTTGGAGGGGCAGTTTAACGTGCTGGCTGCCCGCGACCGCCGCCAGGGCGGGCAGCACACCATCCACGACCATGGGCAGCCCGTGTTCGACGAACTCTACCGCATCAACCAGGCCTCCGACAACGTAGAGGTCTTCGGCAAGCTCGGTTATATGGGCTTCGACGCGCCCTATAAATCTACGGGCATCATTATGAGCGCTGCCTGGCGCCGATTGGAGAACAACTACGGCCGCAAAATCCATACCGGCGAGCAGCGCTCATTCTATGCCAATTGGATGTACGCCACCATCATCAGCAATAGCGACCACCAGTTTAATGCCGGCGCCACTTTTCAGTACGACGACATCCGCGAACAACTCAACACACTCAACACCAGCCGATTAGAGCGAGTGGCAGGCATACATGGCGAGTATACCTACACCTTCCATCAGTTGGAGGAAGGCAGCGGCGGGATCGATGAGCTCACCGCCATTGCAGCCCTGCGCGTCGATCACCACAACTTAGGCGGCGTACAACTGACGCCCCGCGTAAATGTAAAAATGGCCTTCTCTCACCACAATGCCCTGCGCTTATCGGCAGGCCGGGGCTGGCGCTCGCCCAACGCCCTGGTGGAAAACCTGAGCTGGTTAGTAAGCAGTCGCCAGGTGGTGTTTGGCGACCTGCCCGAGTTAGAAACGGCCTGGAACATGGGCGTAAGCTTCACGCAGGAGTTTATGCTCAACTTTCGCGAGGCTTCCGTAGTGGCCGAGGCCTACCGCACCAGTTTCCAAAACCAGATTGTATTGGACATGGAGCAGAATGCCGAACAACTGCTCTTCTACCACCTCGACGGGGCATCGTTTAGCAACAGCTATCTCGTACAGTTCACCTACGAGCTGCTTCGCGGCCTCAATGTAAAGCTGGCGCATAAGTGGGCCGATGTAAAGACCACCTACCGCGCCGCCGGATTGCGCGAGCTGCCTTTGGTACCGCGCCGCCGCGCCATGATGGCCCTCGACTATACCACCCCCAATGGCAAGTGGATGCTTAGCGGCACTTACCACCGCACCGGCGCCCAGCGCCTGCCCGACCACGATGTGCTGCCCGAGGGCGTATCGCGCTACCAACCGCAGGTGGCGCCCGCATACGGCCTCATCAACGCTCAGCTTACGTGGAAGGCTTCCGACCGCTGGGAGTTTTATGCCGGCGGTGAAAACCTCACCAATCAGGTGCAGCGCCGCCCCATCATCGGAGCCGAAGACCCCTTTGGCAGCTATTTCGACGCCGGCCAGGTGTATGCGCCCACCTTTGGGCGGCGCTACCATGCCGGATTGCGGTTTACGCTGGCGCCTGCCAGCCAGACCGACGTAAAAACCGGGCATCATTAAAACGATCATCATTAAAATACCATCATTATGCGTATTCTCATGCTTGTTGTATCGCTGTTTATGCTGGCAGGCGCCGGCAGCACGCTCGCAGCCCAAGGCAGGAGCCAACAGCAACCCTCGGCTTCCAAAGGCCGCACGGCTACGGTAGTCATCCTCACTTCGGCCCAATGCGGCATGTGCAAAACCACCATCGAAAAAGGTCTCGGCCAATTGGCCGGCGTACAGTCGGCGGTGCTCAACGTATCGAGCAAGCGCGTTAAGGTGCGCTACTACCGCAACGAGACCAACCCCGACGCCATCCGGGCGCACATTGCTTCCTTAGGCTACTCGGCCGATGGCGTAGCCGCCAACCCCGATGCTTATCAAAACCTGCCGGCTTGTTGCCAGTTGCCGGGTACCGGGGGCGGCAAGCATTCGCACCATCGCTAAACCAAGGACTTATAGTTCTCCAAGTCAGGATGAGTGAAAAATGGACGCCGCTATTTTTTCGGCTGGCTAAGCAAAAAACGTAGACATAGCCTGAGCTATGGCGAGGCTTTTTAACGCCGCCAGACGGAAAAAGAGCAAGTCAAGATTC
>CAYOTJ010000300.1:0-5318 GCA_964406855.1 uncultured Saprospiraceae bacterium | reverse complement strand
GGGTATATACATCCGCTATATTAGAATAGGAATACACCAACCCCAGACTGTCTTTGATGCGCTCGCGGATGCGCAAGCCCTTTTCGTAGTACCTGAAAGCTTCGCCGTAGCGCCTGCGTTCGTAAAAGGCATTGCCGATGTTGTTGTAAGATCGCCCCAGATTAAGCTGGTCGCCTTGTTGTTCACGAATGGCCAGCGCTTTGAAAAACAAGTCCGTAGCGGTATTAATTTCCCCCTGATACCACAGCGCCATAGCCTGGGTATGCAAGGCGGTGGCAATCCCGGCTTCGTAGCCTATATCCTTGGCAAGTTTATGGGCCTGAATGGCCAATGCGCATGATCGATCCGGCTGGGTAGATTTAATGGCCCATGCCTTTTTATTTATGTCTATCACCAGCAGGCTGTCGGCTAAGGAAAGGGTGCAATCGCGCTCAGCTCCATGCGTAAGACCAGGGCCTGCGATGATTACCGACAACGAAATAAACAAACTCAATACCGTATAAATTACCTTGAACACAGCCTTTCCTTTATAATTAAATACGGCCATTCTTGTTGTAGATGGCATGATACTATAGGCTCTAAATGCACGAGGCATCAAAAGCATAAGTATATTTGGGCAAGTATTCACAGTATACTGTGTTGTCCGGGGGGCGACAACTACAAGGGGGGAATAAACAGCACTAATACCAGATAAACTTAAACAGGTCGCTAAGATAATATGAGCGTAACATATTTGCAATACCTTTGCAAACCGATTACTTAAAATAAGGATAAAAAATGTGTAAACAACGGTAACTTCATTCAAATAAACAAAAACAAATACCTGACAATCTGAATCTTATGCTCCAAAGCATCGTTCATTACAGCCTGCATTTTTTATTCCCCGGAATTTTGGCGCGCTTGTTTTTTCCTCAGCAATGGCTGCGGGTATGGGGTGTTTTGCTGGCTACCATGCTGGTAGACGCCGATCATCTGCTGGCCGACCCCATCTTCGACCCTCAGCGGTGCAGCATTGGGTTTCATCCGCTGCACAGCTACCCCGCTATCGCGGGCTATGCGTTGGCTTTTGCGCTGGCGCCTAAAGCCCGGCTGGTAGCCGGCGGGCTGCTGTTGCACATGCTCACCGACTACCAGGACTGTCTTTGGTAACGACGGCTACTTGGGCCAGGCTAAATAGCCGCCCTGTAGGTTATACAACGCTCCAAAACCCTGGCCCGACATGATCTGGCAGGCATTAGCGCTGCGCCGGCCGCTGCGGCAATACACTAAATACGTTTTCGTCTTGTCGAGCTCTGCTACTTTTGCCGCAAAGTCGGGGCTGGTTACGTCGAGTTCGATGGCGCCTTCAATCATACCGGCCGCCGTTTCGGCGGGGGTGCGCACATCCAACACCACGGTATTAGGGGTTTTCATCAGCTCGGCGAACTGCTGAGCGTCAACATTTTGAAAAGCTGCGCCCCCGGCAGGAGCCGCCGCCGGCTGAGTAGTTGCGCCGGTAGGGGCGCCGGCCGGCTGGCACGAAACCACGCCAAAAGCAGCCATGAGCAGGGCAATGAGCCATCCTGTTTTCATCATTTCCTTCATCTTGGTTTTGTTAAAATTTTCAGCCCGTCGCCGAATTGCAACGAGTTGTGCGTATTGACAGTCAATACGGCTAAAATTTTGCGCAAGCTACCGCGATTCACCCAATGGTTTTGTAAAGAACTTCACATTATGCATAAAAAGAACAGCCTGTCTTGCTTCCTCTCCCTGTTGCTGCCGGTATTGGCTTTTGCCCAAAAGGCCACTGTCAGCGGCTACCTCGAAGACGCCGCTACCGGCGAGCCCCTCATTGCCGCCAACGTTTACGAGCCCGCACTGGGCGCAGGCGCCGTTAGCAACACCTATGGCTTTTACAGCCTTACCGCCGAGGCCGACAGCCTCACCTTGGTGTTCAGCTACATCGGCTACCAGCCCGAAACTCGCCGCATCGCCCTCGGGGGCAAGAACGTAACCCTCAACGTCAAGCTCCAGCAGTTTGTTGAACTCGCTACCGTAGAAGTCACCGCCGACCGCGTTGAACGCATCGAAGAACGCACCCAGATGAGCCGCATGGAAGTGCCCGTTGAACAGATCAAGCGCCTGCCGGCCATCTTTGGCGAAGTAGACGTCATCAAGAGCCTCCAACTCTTACCCGGCGTACAGGCCGGCCCCGAAGGCCAAACCGGCCTTTATGTGCGCGGCGGCAGCCCCGACCAAAACTTAGTGCTCCTCGACGGCGTGCCCGTCTACAACGTCAGCCACCTGCTGGGCATCTTCTCCGTCTTCAATGCCGATGCCGTCAAGAACGTCACCCTCACCAAGGGCGGCTTTCCGGCCCGGTACGGCGGCCGACTCAGCAGCGTCATCGAGATCAATATGAAAGAGGGCAACAACCAGGAGTTCCACGGCGAAGGCGCTATCGGCCTCATCTCCTCCAAGCTCACCCTTGAAGGCCCCATCGCCAAGGGCAAAACCTCCTTCCTCGTCTCCGGCCGGCGCACCTACGTCGACCTCCTCACCGCTCCCTTCATCCGGGCCGCTCAGGAGAATAGCGAGAACAGCTTCAAACTCAAACTCTACTTCTACGACCTCAACGCCAAAATACAGCACAAATTCAACGACCGCCACCGCCTGTTCCTCAGCGCCTACAGCGGCAGCGATGTTTTCGGCACCACCTTCACCGAGCCCGACGCAGCCATCTCTACCGGCATCAACTGGGGCAACCTCATCGGCGCAGTACGGTGGAATTGGCAAATCAACCCCCGGCTCTTCGCCAATACCACCCTTACCTACAGCCAATACGAGATTGAGTTCCTCGTCGATCAGGAGAGCAAGTTCAACAACCAGCGCGACCGCTTCTCGGCCCGATACCTCTCCGGCATCGAAGACATAGGCGGCAAAATCGACTTCGACTTCATACCCAACCCACGCCACTACGTGCGCTTCGGCGCCGGCGTCACCAACCATACTTACAGCCCTGGCGCCTTAGCCCTCAAGGCCGAGGCAGGCGCCGACACCGGCGTTCAGCTCGACACCCTGCTGGGCTCCGACCTGGCTTACAGCACCGAGTATTTTACCTACATCGAAGACGACTGGTCGCTGGGGGCGCTCAAAATCAATGCCGGCCTCCACGCCTCGGCCTTCAATGTGGAAGGCGAGCTTTACACCAGCCTCCAGCCCCGCTTAGGCCTGCGCTACCTCCTCGACAACGACCTCGCCCTCAAGGCCAGCTTCAGCACCATGACCCAGTTCATCAACCTGCTCACCAGCGAGGCCCTCTCCCTGCCCACCGACCTCTGGGTGCCCAGCACCCGACGCGTACTGCCCCAAACCTCCTGGCAGGCGGCATTGGGCGCAGCCCGCACCCTCTGGGACGAGTACGAGTTCAGCCTCGAAGCCTACTACAAACAAATGCACAATGTTATCTCCTTTAAAGAAGGCGCTTCTTTCCTCTTTGGCCTCGAAAACGACTGGCAGGAAAAAGTCACCCAGGGCGAAGGCGAAGCCTACGGCTTAGAGGTTTTCCTCCAGAAAAAACAAGGCAAAGCCACCGGCTGGATCGGCTATACCCTCAGTTGGAACTGGCGGCAGTTCGACGACATCAACAGCGGCCAACGCTACCCCTTCCGCTACGACCGCCGCCACGACGTATCCGTTGTGTTCAATTACGACTTCACCCCCCGCATCGGCATCTCTACGGCATGGGTCTACGGCACCGGCAATGCCATCACCCTCAATACCTTCCGCTACCCCAGCGAAGTTTACAGTTTCGATGGCAATCAGTTTTTCATCAACGACATCGAAACCGGCGGCCAGCGCAACGCCTTCCGCATGAGAAACTACCACCGCCTCGACTTCAGCATCGAGTTCCGCAAGCAAAAACCCCGTTGGGAGCGCAAGTGGGTCATCAGCACCTACAACACCTATATGCGCAAGAACCCCTACTTCATCACTTCCAGCACCCGCACCCAAAACGGCCAGACTCAGCGCGTATTCCGCGAGTTCAGCATCCTGCCCTTCATCCTGCCCTCCATCAGCTATCAGTTCAAATTCTAAACGACCATCCAGATGCAAGCATTTAATCGGTTCTCCTTATATATAGCCGGCCTGGCGCTGGCGCTCGGCAGTTGCAACTTTGAAGACATCTCCCCCGTCGTCGACATCGAGCTACCCGAACACCAGTCGCGGCCCGTCATACAGTTCAGCCTCAGCGCCGGCGACACCCTCGCCGCCGTACTCCTTAGCAAGAGCAAAGGCCTGCTTGAGTCCGGCGATTACGAACTGCCCTCCGACGCCCGCGTCAGCCTTCTGCGCGACGGCCAGCCCCTCGCTACCCTCAGCTTAAACCCCCAGGAGGGCCTCTACCAGGCCGCCCTCTCCCCTGCCCTGCCGGCTACCCCCGGCGCCCGCTACCGCATCGAAGCCGACGTACCCGGCTTAGGCCTCGCTTTTGCCGAGGCCGTCATGCCGGCCCCGCCCGTCGTCAATAGCGTCGAGTTCCGCGAAGACGCCGTGCTATCGATCGATAACTTCCGCTACGATGAGTTCATCGTAGACATCGAAGACCCCGCCGGCGTCGAAAACTACTACGCCGTCAGCCCCGTGCTCTATATCGGCTATGAGGACACCGCCGGCGACACCATCTACCAGTCCTACGGCTATATCTACACCGAGAGCAACGACCCCAACCTCACCGAAGGCTACCCCCTCGGGTTCATCTTCACCGACGGCGCCTTCGACGGCCGCACCTACCGCACACGCCTCCAGGCCGATGTGCCCGAATTCCCGGAAGGCGACCCGGTCATCCAAAGGCTGTCCATTCGCGTATCTCAACTCACCCGCGAGTCGTACCTCTACCTGCTCTCCAAAAACCAGTACGATCTCAACTTCAACAACCCCTTCGCCGAGCCCAGCACCGTCTTCAATGGCATCACCGACGGCTACGGCGCCTTCATCCTCTCCAATAGCGTGGAAATACCCGTCAGTCGATAGTTTTTTGGGTGTGCCCCCCGCCCCCTTTGTACGGTTGGCTCCTTTGGGCGCCGGCATAAGGGGGCGGGGGTCGGGCTGTCCGCTCCTATGCGCTCGTTTACCCCGTGGAATATACGCTGCGCTATTCCGCGGGCTAAACGAGCGCATACCGCTTCCATCCCTCACACGGGCGGGAAGCCCGGTTTGACCTGCCGCAGATCCGATTACCCGTTTATGGTCAAGGATAGCGGTTATCTGATCTTCACTCAACGTATTGCCTTCTATGGCCAATGACGCACGAATTAGATCACAGCGCTGGGTGTGGG
>CAYOTJ010000299.1:0-5321 GCA_964406855.1 uncultured Saprospiraceae bacterium | reverse complement strand
CAGACGGAAAAAGAGCAAGTCAAGATTCACAAATCTTGGCTTGGAGAACTATAACAAGGCGCTCTCTTCGTTTGCCCTGTTACCTGCCCCTCATGTAAAACACCAGCGTTCCTCCCTCCGCAATATCCGCATGGCGCAACCGATGACCCGTCAAGGGGCGCCCATTGAGCTCCACACGTTGCACATACACGTTGGTTTCGCTTTGGTTTTCGGCTCTGATCACGAGTTTACGGCCATTTTCCAGCATCAGCTCGGCGCTTTTTACCAGCGGGCTGCCCAAAGCATATTCATCCGAGCCAGGGCATACCGGATAAAAACCCAAGGCGCTGAACAGGTACCAGGCCGACATCTGACCCGCATCGTCGTTGCCGCACAGGCCGTCGCGCGCATTGGCATACATCGCCCGCAGAATCATACGCACCCGCTCCTGGGTTTTAGCCGGGGCATCCGCCCAGTTGTACAGGTAGGGGATATGGTGCCCTGGCTCGTTGCCATGCACATAATTGCCGATGATGCCATCGCGGGTGATGTCTTCATTCTTTTCAATGTAGCGGTCGGCAATCGGCATGGTGAAGAGCGAGTCGAGCTTAGCCACAAAGCGCCGCTTGCCCCCCATCAATTCAATCATTTCCGGTATGCGGTGCGGCACATAAAGGCCATAATTCCAGGCATTGCCCTCTATGAAGCCCTGGCCGTGGGTATCCATGGGGTCGAAGTCGGGGCGAAAGGCGCCATCTGCCAGCCGGGGCCGCATAAAGCCCGAAACGGGGTCGTACAACCGCCGGAAACTGAGCGCCCGCTCATCGTAGGCCGCCGCCGTTGCCGCATCGCCGGCGCGCTCGGCCAGCCGGGCAATGCACCAGTCGTCGTAGGCGTATTCAAGGGTCTTCGACACCGAGTTCGGCGAGCGGTCTTCAGCCACATAGCCCAGCGACAAATAGGCGTCAATGCCGTCAAAATAAGGCACATTGGCCGTTTGCGTACAGGCTTTCAGGGCCGCCTGCACATCAAAACCGCCTACGCCTTTGGCCGCCGCATCGGCAATGACCGATACCGCATGGTAGCCGATCATACACCAGTTTTCGTTGGCGTAGTGGCTCCAGATGGGCAACATGCCGTGCACGCTCTGGGCTTGATGGGCCAGCATCGACCGCACCATGTGGCCATTCCGGGCGGGCTGCATCAGGTTAAACCACGGGTGCAACGCCCGATAGGTATCCCAAAGCGAAAAGATGGTATAATTCGTAAAGCCGTCTGAGGTATGCACGTTTTGGTCGAGGCCCCGATACTGCCCGTCCACATCTTCATACACAACGGGGCTCAGACAACTGTGGTAAAGGGCCGTATAAAACACTGCCTCATCGTCGGGGGTCAGGGTTTCTACCTGTATCCGCGACAACTCCTCGTTCCACTGCCGGCGCACCCGCTCGCGGGCCGCCTCAAAGTTCCAGTCGGGGGCCTCCTGCGCCAGGTTGCGCATCGCCCCGGCCGTGCTCACCGACGAAAGAGCGCACTGTACCCCAATGCTTTCGCCCTCGGCCACATCAAAGTCGAAGTAAGCGCAAAGATTGCGCCCCGCCATCTCCGGAAAATTGCGATATTGATCAAATTTGCGGTAGAACCCCCGGTAAGGCGATGGCGCCGCATCGCGATAGCCATACTGCCGGAAAGGCTTGGAAAAGCGCATCACAAAGTACACCGTGCGGGTGCGCGCCCAACCCGTCGTCTGGCGGTAGCCCGTAATGGTAGAGTCGTTTTCGACCCGCAGGAAAGTCCATACGTTCTTGCCGTCGTAGTTGTAAATGTTGTGCGTGAGGTCCAGCACTATATGAGCCGTATCCGTGCTGCCAAAAGTATAGCGGTGAAAGCCCACCCGCTCAGAAGCCGTAAGCTCGGCCTCTACTTCGTACTTGTCGAGGCGCACCCGATAGTAACCCGGCGCCGCCTGCTCGCTGTCCTTACTAAAGGTGCTGTAATAACCCGGCTTGCCCGTAGCGGGGTCGCCGGCGTCGAGCTGTAGCGGCCCCACCGTGGGCATCAACAGCAGGTCGCCGAGGTCAGAGTGGCCCGTGCCGCTAAAGTGGGTATGTGCAAAGCCAAAAATAGTCGTATCCTGATCCTGATAACCGGCGCAGTACTCATAAGTGCGGCGGTTATACTGCCCCCCGTCTAAGTAGCCCTGCTGCTGGGTCTCGGGGCTCAGTTGCACCATGCCAAAGGGCGCCGTAGCTCCGGGGTAAGTATGCCCCATACGCCGCGTGCCGATAAATACATTGACCTTATCCACCGGCAGCAGCCCCGGCTGAAAGGGAGTCGTCGTCTGGGCCTGAAGCCCGGCAGCGGCCGTAGCCAGCCACAGCAGCGCCGCCTGGCGCCTGATGTATACAAACATAGTGCTCAGTAATGGTAGGGGGGTAAATCTACCACAAACTCCCGCAGGCATCTACTTTTAGCGCCAAGATTTTTTTGGGGGGCTGTCGCACCGGCCCGGCGAGCATCGACCTTCGTTGGCCATATACTGCCGGCCCGGCGCGCCACCGCGTCGTCCGCTCTTATGGCCCCCCGTCCTTATTGGGCAGCTAACCCTATCTGCGGCGGGGGGCCATACCGCTTCCACCGCTGCCCCGGGCCCACTCCCGAATCAGCATTTTGCCGCTATCCGAGCCATTTGGCTTCTAAGGCGATGGGCACAGCGCTCAAAGCCTTCGATACGGGGCAACCCGCCTTGGCGGCCTGGGCCAGCTCCATAAACCCCGCTTCGTCTATGCCCGGCACTTTGCCTTCCAAGTGCAGCGTAATGCCCGTGATGCTGAATCCGCCTTCGCCAGGTTCCAGCACTACGGTGGCTTTTACCTCCAGCGCCTCGGGCGTAAAGCCGGCCTTCGAAAGGCCAAAGCTTAGGGCCATGGCATAACAGCCGGAGTGGGCCGCAGCAATGAGCTCCTCGGGGTTGGTGCCCAACATGCCGTCTTCGTTTTCAAAGCGGCTTTTGAAACTATAGGGCGTATTGTTGAAAAAATGATTGGAAGAGCTCAGCGATCCGCTGCCTTCCAGACCCGTGCCCCGCCAAACGGCGGTGACGCTCCTTTTTAGTGCCATACAATCAGAATTATAGTGATGAACATTACTTATTTCGGTTGCCCGTAATTTGCAGTTTGCCCGACCGCGCAGCAGGCGCAGCCCCCGGAAGACGCTATACCTTGAGTTGTTGCAGCAGCCATTTTTCGTTGACAACAAATTGATTAAAATCGTTCAGGATGGCCTGCTCCAGGTCTTTGAGGCTGCTTTGTACGGCCGCCGACAGCAGCCCCGCATCGGCGGTTGCTTTTACATCCTGGCGCAAGTGCAGCAGCAGTTGGTAGCAGAGGTTGATTTGGCCGGCAATGATGAGGGCGTCAAGCATGCCTTCCTGCTCCTCCTGAGTGGAAAACCACAAGGCGGTGGGCATAGCAGCGGCGAGCTTGGCGGTGGCCATCATAGCGGCCGAGGGCTTGGGCATGGGCGGCAACTTGCCGGCTTCGGAGGCCGCAGCATTGGTTGTAAGGCTGTAAATATTGTTGCTCACCAGCCGGCCTTTCCAGTTATCGCTGTTGTAGAGGTAGCGGAACTGTAGCCGGCGAATGCGCGCCATAAAGGTATTCTGGAGGATGTCAGAGAGGGAAAACAGCCGCACCGATACCAGTTGCCACAGCACGGAGAGGGGCGTTTTGCGGATGACGCGCAGGTTGCGCATGAGCTGGGTGCGCTCGGCTCTGTTGTCTACCTCCTGCACCACGGCCTGAGAGAGCTTGCGCTCGCCAAACCCAATAATGGCAAAAAATGCCAGGCTCAGGAAGCCTGCAAGGGCGGAGAGTACCAGCAGTCCCGGCCGCGCACCCCAACTGAATACTACCCCAAGGCCGGCTAACACCAACAGCAGGGCCAGCAGTCGGCGCAGCCCGGTAAGGGTGAGCCACCCCAGAAGGCCGCCCCCGGGAGGCGTTGGCAAATCAAGGGGGGCAGGCTCGCGCTCCGATACATCAGAGACGATGAAAGTGCCTATGGGCGGGTGGCCGTCTTTGATGCGGCGTTTTTCGGCCAGCTCTACGCTTTCTATCCCCTGATTGTCGAGGATGCCGCCATCGAGCAGGGGAATGTTGGCGGGGTAGTCGGGCTGGCTTTGCCAGTATTGCATGAGCGCCGACCCGGGGCCGGCGGCGAAGTCTTTGGGGAACGCTAAGGGCTCGAAGCCGCCAGGGAAGCACGAAGAGGCTGCCATAACATCGCCGAGGCGGATCTCGGCGGCGGCGGCCCAGTCGACCGACACCTCGCCGTTGCCGAGCTTGCCGCCGTTCTGGAAGCGGAAGGGCAAGGTGTTGTACATGTCGGTGGCATTAAAGGCGAAGGTTTCGAGGTGGCCTAAGGGGCCGGCGAGCAGGGCCGCCAGCGTGGCGCCCTGGCAGTAGTCGCGCTGGTAGATTTCGGAGAAGGCGTTGATGAGGTTGTGGGTTTTGCCTTTGGCGCTCCACTCGTGGGGGTGATTGACGAGGTGCAGGGCTTCGGTAACTAAGGCGTCTTTCCGGAGCAGCGCATACAAGTGGCTGAAGCAAGCCTGAAAGCCTTGGCCCTCGGCTAATTTGAGCGCGTATTGCACCCCTGTGAAGGTGCCGCCGGAGATGGTGGAGATAATTTTGATGCGCTCCAACAAAGTTTCACCCTCGTGGTTAACTATGTGTAGATATGACAAAGCGCCCAGATGAAATGCTGCGGCGCGGTAGCCGCCCCCCGATAGGGAAATGGCCATGTTGGTAAACGGTGCTGAGGTACTCATATTATGGCGGTATTACAGTTATTGCCGTATTATCGGAAGCTTACAGTTCACAGCACAATATAGGTTATTCGCTGCGCTAAATGTGAAATAAGCGTTAAATTGACACTAAGCGTGCAACTAAATCGGGGGAGTCGCCGTCTACTACATAACTATTGAGCGTTTTTTCATACTAGTCCGTTTTGTGGAAGTTGCCGCGCGTCACGCGGCAACTTTTTTTTGCCCGCCGCCAAACGCTAAAAGCGCTAAAAAAAAGGATTGTTGAGGCGCTCGAACCCAATGCTGGTAGCCGGGCCGTGGCCGGGGTACACCCGGGTGTTGTCGGGCAGGGTCATCAGCTCCGTTTGTATGGATTGGATGAGGGTATTGTGGTCGCCGCCGGGCAAATCGGTGCGGCCGATGCTGCCGTAGAAAAGCACGTCGCCGGCGATAACAAAATCATCTTCAGCGCAATAGGAGCAGAGGCTGCCAGGCGAGTGGCCGGGCGTAAAGCGCAGTTGCAGGCGGGTGTTGC
>CAYOTJ010000298.1:3095-5329 GCA_964406855.1 uncultured Saprospiraceae bacterium | reverse complement strand
GTCTTTGTAGTAAATGTTCTGTTCGGTCTTGGCGGCGTCTACTTCGAGAGCAAAGGCCGTTAAGTTGCGGGGCGCATGTTCAAAAGCCACCCACCATTCGTGGTAGGGCAGGCCGCCTTCGGGCGGGTTTACCTGTGGGGCTACCGTAAACTCAATGATAGAAACCCCGTGCTGCGCAGCCACGCCCAGCAAGGCCGCTTCCACTTCTTTGCCAATGACGTGTTCGCCAAAGGCAGAAATGTAATGCTTAGTGCGGCCGGTAACTTTGATGCGATACGGCCGGGTGCTTACAAACTCCACGGTATCGCCTATGTCGTAACCCCAAAGGCCGGCGTTGTTGTTGATGATGATGGCGTAGTTGACGCCCGTTTCCACCTGTGCCAGACTAAGCCGGGTGGGGTTGGGGTTGAATACCTCGTCGGCGGGCACAAACTCGAAAAAAATGCCGCTGTTGACGTTCAGCAACAGACCCGGCTCGGTTTGGCTGTCCTGAAACGCGATAAACCCTTCCGAAGCCGGGTAAGTCTCCACACTGGGCAACCTGCCGCCCATCAGCTCTTCAAGCGAGGCGCGGTAAGGCTCAAAGTTGACGCCCCCATAGACGAAAACGCTGAAGTTGGGGAATAGCTCCCTGATGGTTTTTTTGCCCGTGCGCTCCAACAGCCGCTCGTAGTACATCTTCACCCAGGGCGGTATGCCCGAGATCAGGCGCATGTCTGCCCCCAGGGTTTCGTCAACGATGTGTTCGAGTTTTTCCTCCCAGTCTTCTATACAATTGGTGCGGTAGCCGGGCAGTTGGTTGGCGCGCAGCCAGGCGGGCACCAAATGATTGACGATGCCCGATAGCCGGCCCGTAGGGATGCCGCCCACACTTTCAAGCTCGGGGCTGCCCGACAGGAAGATAACTTTCCCGTCGAGCCATTCGCCCCGCCCGGTGCGGGCGTAGTAGTTGAAAAGGGCGTTGCGGGCTGTGCCAAAGTGGTTGGGCAGGCTGTCGGTGCTCAGCGGGATGTATTTCACGCCCGAGGTGGTGCCGCTGGTTTTGGCAAAATAGCGCGGGCGACCCGGCCACAGCACATCGCGGCCGCCTTGTTTGATCTGTTCAATATAGGGCTTGTGGCCTTCGTAATCGCGCAGAGGAACCTGCTGCCTGAAAGCTTCATAAGACAAGTCGGGCCTCAGCCCGTGGTCTTTACCAAAAACCGTTCGGCTTCCCTTTTGCATCAGTTGCCGGAATACCCGTTGTTGCGCTTCCAGCGGCGCGGCGGCCCAGCGGTCTATGTTGAGGGCTACGCGTTTGGCAAAAGGCCTGACCAATTGAGATTTAAACCCCATCTTTCCCATGCTGTTTTGGTAATGGGGCAAAGATATAGAAAATGCCGGCGGTTGAGCTGCTGCGCCTTTACATCTTCCGCCTCATTTCGCGGGGGAAAACATTGCTGCTGCCTCGCTTGGTCGAAAGCTCGCCCTTCCGGTTGGTCTTCGTATGTACGTCTTCATAAGCCGGGCAGCCCGTTTTTTTGCTGCATCCCGACAATAGCGCAGGGGCCGCCGTACCCAGGACCAGCAGGAACAGCACATAGCTCAATCTTTTTTGTTTCATAATCTCCATTTTTTGCCCTTCAAAACGCCCGGTGCGGTACTTGTGTTATCCATTAGGGCCCGCAAAGTGTTATTTTTCGCGGGAATGCGCGAAATTATTGACTTTGCGGCTTGCATATTAAAAGGCTAAGCGTAAATTTGCCCACCAAATTATTTCATTTTTAAAATCAACGAGATGAATAAGGGAGATTTGATCCAGAAAATCGCGGAAAGTGCCGGCCTCACCAAAGGTCAGGCAGAAGATGCCCTGAATGCTGTAATTAACGGTATTACCGATGCCCTCCAAAGCGATGATTCTGTGACTCTCGTAGGTTTCGGCACCTTCTCCGTGTCTAAGCGTGACGCTCGTACGGGGCGCAACCCCCAAACTGGCGAAACCATCACCATTGCCGCTAAGAAGCAGGTGAAGTTCAAGGTTGGTAAGAAACTGGCTGATGCTGTAAACTAAGTCATCCACCCACGCTCGCGCGAGGGCAAAAGACATAAAAGGGGCAATCCAAAGTAAATTTGGATTGCCCTTTTTGCTTCCGGTTTCTTTATGCCGCAGGCCCGCAACATTCGCCGGGATTTTTTCTTACCTTTGCATGTCACTTTTCTTATCCAACGCATCAAGTTTTATAAATGGCTGATAT
>CAYOTJ010000298.1:0-3085 GCA_964406855.1 uncultured Saprospiraceae bacterium | reverse complement strand
CGATATTGCCAGCCAGGTCAGGCGGGATATCATCCGGCAAACGTTTATGTGCCAGTCTGGGCACCCGGGCGGGTCGCTGGGCTGCGCCGACTTGCTGGTGGCACTGTACTTCGACGTCATGGAGCACAGCACAAACTTCAAGATGGAGGGTAGGGGAGAAGACCTCTTCTTCCTCTCCAATGGCCACATCTCTCCGGTATGGTATAGCGTACTGGCGCGCGCCGGCTATTTTCCCGCCGGCGAGCTGGCCACCTTCCGGCGCATCAACTCGCGCCTCCAGGGGCATCCCACCACCCACGAAGGGCTGCCGGGCATTCGCGTGGCTTCCGGCTCGCTTGGCCAGGGTATTTCAGTGGCCATAGGCGCCGCCCTGAGCAAAAAACTCAATGGCGATGACCATACCGTCTTCTGCCTCACCGGCGACGGCGAGCTCGAAGAAGGCCAGGTCTGGGAGGCTGCCATGTTTGCGCCCCACAATCAGGTCAACAACCTCGTGGTCATCTGCGACCGCAACAATGCCCAAATCGACGGCACCACCGAAGAGGTCATCGGCCTCGGCGATGTAGCCGCCAAGTGGAAAACCTTCGGCTGGGAAGTGATGACCATGGATGGCAACGATATGCACGAAGTGATCGTAACCCTCCGCGCCGCCAAAGAGCGCTCCGGCAGGGGCAAGCCCATCTTCATCCTCATGCACACCGCTATGGGCAAGGGCGTCGACTTTATGGAAGGCGACTACCACTGGCACGGAAAGGCCCCCAACGCCGAGCAGGCAGAGCGCGCCTTGGCTCAACTCAAAGAAACGCTGGGCGACTATTAGCATAACCCACCCCCAACCGCAAACAACCATGTTAGATAAACTTCAAAGCACGGGCAAAAAGGCCACCCGCGACGGGTTCGGCGCAGGCATCGACGCCCTGGCGCCGGCCAACGAAAACGTCGTGGTGCTGACGGCCGACCTCGCCGGCTCGCTCAAGATCGAAAACTTCATCCGCGACTACCCCCGGCGCTTCTTCCAGTGCGGCATCGCAGAGGCCAACATGATGGGCATCGCTTCAGGCTTGGCTACAGGCGGCAAAATTCCCTATACCACCACCTTCGCCAACTTCTCCACGGGCCGGGTATACGACCAAATCCGCCAGTCGATCGCCTATTCCCACAAAAACGTCAAAATCTGCGCCAGCCATGCCGGCCTTACCCTGGGCGAAGACGGCGCTACCCACCAGATACTCGAAGACATCGGCATGATGCGCATGTTGCCCGGCATGACGGTCATCAACCCCTGCGATTATCACCAGACCAAAGCGGCCACGCTGGCCATAGCCGAACACTATGGCCCCGTTTACCTGCGCTTCGGCCGGCCCTCCTGGCCCATGTTCACCGAAGGTATGCCTTTTGAAATCGGCAAAGCCCTGCTGCTCGCTGAAGGCGCCGACGTCAGCATTTTTGCCACCGGCCACTTGGTCTGGACGGCCATAGAAGCCGCCCGTACCTTAGCCGCCGAAGGCGTCAGCGTCGAGCTCATCAACATCCATACCATCAAGCCCCTCGACGAAGAGGCCATCCTCGCCAGCGCCGCCAAAACGCGCCGCGTGGTCACCTGCGAAGAGCACAACCGCCTCGGCGGCTTAGGCGATGCCGTAGCCCAGGTGCTGGCCCGCCGGCTGCCTACCCCCCAGGAATACGTCGCCGTCGACGACTCCTTCGGAGAAAGCGGCACGCCCGACGAACTGCTGGAAAAATACGGCCTCAGCGCTCCGCACATCGTAGCGGCCGCAAAGCGCGTATTGGCCCGATAACCCAACATTCGGGGGCGGCCCATTCAGGTTGCCCCCGAGTCCATCCATCCCGATGAACCACAAACCAGCCGCCTTCTTCGGATTCTCCAACTTTGAGCTCTGGCTCGCCCAGGTAGTCGTTTACCTGCTGCTCTGGCTCTTCAACGACTACGTGGCCACCGTGCTCAGCTTAGTCTTCGGCGGCATCGCCCTCAGCATCTGGGTGCTCATCCACTTAGTCGAGCTCGTCGACCGCTCCACCGTGTCCCGGCGGCAGCTCCGCCTCATCCTTACCTGTTTTCTCGCCCCCCTCGCCGCAGGTATCCTCTACTTGGCCCTCAATCAGGGGCTCAACTGGTTGCGTTAAGCCCTCCCCCCCTTGACCAATCGTTTTCAGGCTTTTTAGGGCGCATCCCCGCATGGCGCTCTACTCCGCCTGCATCCTGCGCGGGGTCGCTACGCTGCGGGGCTCGCTCATCGCTCGGCCGGCGCCCTTAGAGGGGGCGCCGTCTGGCGGCCGGAGGCCGCCACCCCTCCGCATCGCTTGCGCTTACACCCGGTCTGCCGCCTGCTTTATAGCTGCGGCTAAGCGGGTTTACTTGAACGTAGGCGCAGCGCTATACCGGCGCACAAACGCCTCCATCTCATCCACCATAGCCGGCGAACCAATGGCAATGGTGGCCCGCTGGTGCATGTGCGTCACCTCCAGGTCTAATATTCGCTCCAACTGGCAGGTGATCGCCCGCCCGCCGGCTTGCTCTACAATAAAAGCCAGCGGATTGCACTCATACACCAACCGCAACTTGCCCAAGGGGTATTTGCGGGTGTTGGGGTACAGAAATATCCCGCCCTGAAAGAGTATGCGGTGGATGCCGCTTACCGACGAACCAATGTAGCGCAGCCTGAGGTGCAGATCCGAACAGTGGTCGATGTAGCGGCGCATCTCCACATCAAATTTGAGGTAGTAACCCTGATTGACCGAGTAGTAGTTGCCCCGGTCGGGGATGCGGATGTCCCGATGACTCAAACAAAACTCCCCAATGCTGGGGTCCAGCGTAAAGCCGTTTACCCCCCGCCCCGTGCTGTACACTAAGATGGTCGAAGTGCCATAAAGCACATAGCCCGCCGCCACCATTTTTACGCCCTGCTGAAGAAAATCTTCGGGCGTGCAGCTCTGGTTCAGGTCGCTCACCCGCCGGTAAATGCCAAAAATAGTGCCCACCGATACGTTCACGTCTATATTCGACGAGCCATCAAGCGGGTCAAAAACCACCACATACTTGGAGGTTTTGTCCAATACCGTCTGG
>CAYOTJ010000297.1:0-5329 GCA_964406855.1 uncultured Saprospiraceae bacterium | reverse complement strand
TCCAATTGGCCGCCCACCGGGGCCAGTACCTGGCGGACTACCTCCCGGCCCAGCGCGTCGCGCAGCACAAAGACCGCCTCCGCCTCCGGCAGGCCCGTAGCCCGTAGCGTAGTAGCCCCCCGGGCCGGATTGGGGAACAGCACACAGGAAAACGCCTCCCCCTCGGCGGGCTCCTCGGTGGCCGTGAGGGTCACCTGTATGGTTTGGCAGCGGGTGTCTGTGCCCCGAGGGTTGGTTGCGCTCAGGCATACCTCGTAGGCGCCCGCCTGCGCGTAGGTATGCACCGGATGCGGCAGGGTATCGGTAGCCCCGTCCCCGAAGCTCCAGGCCCAACGGCGGATGTCGTGGTAGCTCTCATCCCGGAAGGCCAGCTCCGGCCCCGAGGCCGTATAGCTCCAGGCCGCTGTCGGCGGCTGCCGCAGGGTATCGCAGGGGCTGCCTTCGAGGGGGCCGAGGCGCGGATAGGGCAGGTTGGGCATGGAAAACCCATTGATGGTAGGCAGCATTACGGCATGTTGGGCTACCTGGCAGGAGTCGCCGGGCAGGTTGGGCTGCCGAATGACGCTGAGGTAGCGATTACTGCTGTTCGAGTTGAGCCATATTTCGCCATTGGGGGCCAATTGAGCCATCAAAAAATGGGTAGGAAAAGGAAGCCCTTCGAATCCAGGAATGGTATCCTGAAACCCATCGTAAATGGCGACGGTATCTTCGGTGGCGGGCCAGTTGTCGCCAGTCCAAAGGTCGTATTGATAAATGCGGTCGGAAAACGCCAGGTATAAAAAGCGGCTGTTTTCGGAAAAAGCCGCGCCAATGCTGGGGCCAGTTGGCAAATAGTAGTGCAACCGCCGGAAATGGCTGAGCTCGCCGGTGCAGCGGTCGAAGTGCAATAACGTCAAGTTTTGATACCCCCAATCGGAAGAACTGGCATAAGCAAAAAACTGCCCATCAGGTGAAAAAACGGATTGGTTTACTCCTCTACGTCCCAATAAAAGGCTATCGGTGTAGGCATACCCCCAGTCTTCCACCCCCTGAGGGGTCAGCAGCAACCGCTTCATCCTCGGCTTGGCGTAGGCTGCGGAAAACACCCACCAGTCGCGGCCATTGGCGTGCTTTACGGCCGTAAGCGCTCCCTGCAAAACGAGGGTGTCCGTAGCGGCAACCTGGTTTTTGGCCGTAACGGCCCCCCGCCCCCTGCGGCATTTACGTCTACGAGGTGATAATATAGCGGACTTAGGCCTAAGCGTATGTCGCCTGATTCAAAAAAAGATAAAAATCTGGCATTAAAAAGGACGTATACGCCCTCTAAGCCCGGATGCGGGAGCAGCATAGCGCCCTGAAGAAGGTTGGCGCTATAACCAGGAGTAGGGGATAAATCTGTGCCATTGACAACGATCTGGTGCAGTCCATTGGCAATGGCGTCGCCATTGGAATAAAGCTGCAATTGCCCGGCGCTGTCGCAAATGACGGCGTTGGTTTCATCAAAATCCAGCGCAATAAACTGGCGATACACCTCTGCTGTGTCGCCGGCATTAAAGTCTACGGCGCTGCCGCCAGAAAGATCTAAGCTATCAAACTCGATACTTACGTCTTCTCCATATCCAAAAAGCCAAATATGGTCATGGCGCAATTGGCTCCATAACGTTTGAGTAAGTATGCAAAGCAAAAATAAATAGGATAATCGCTGATTCATGTTTAGAAGTTTATACAAGCACGATCAATACAGGCGCAGCCTTCCAACGGGGCTGCGCCTGATGATTATAAATAGACTTACTTATTACTTAGATACTACGAGTTTCCCTTGCCGCGCAGGTTGCTCCTCTGCCAGCAGGCGATACGCATATACGCCGGCGGGCAGGCCGCTGAGGTCAAAGGTCTGGCCCGAACCATTTACCACAAAGCGGCGAATCAATTGCCCGCGGACATCGAGTAGCAGTTCGCGGAAGAAGTTACTGGCGGTAGGAGAAAAAGAAAAGCCAACAGGCTTAAAAAGGACAATCGCCCACAGAAAGAACGAGTGGGATAAGGCATGAAAAAACAGATTTTCATGGTGTAAACTATTTAAGGAGTTAAAGAAAGCAACCGGGTTAGGTTTGTATTTGTTCATGCACACATTAAATTAACATCAAGAGCAAAAATAGTATAAAAAATGCAACTAATACGTTTTTTAAAAATTATTTTCTGTCATTTTTGAGTCATTCCTTCTGTTTAGATTGAGCGATAATCTGCTCACGCCGGGCGGCTCGCATAGGCGCTTGGGTGCGGTTCTTTATGCTTGTACAGCTCGGGATCGCTACCACGCCGCTGCGGAGCCCCCCTGCTCACTCAATCCCGCTCACCGCTCACTCAAAAGCGACAGCCTAAGCCGCTGCGGTAGCCCCACTCTCAAGCGGGCGGGCCCTTACCACCCTTAATACCCTTAATACCCTTAATACCCTTAAAACCCTTAAAACCCTCAACACCCTCACTCCCCGGACCAGGGGGTGCAGCGGTATGCCCGACTTGCCCCGTGGAATAGCGCAGCGTATATTCCACGGGGTGAAGGAGGGCATAATAGCGGAACACCCGGCGCCGCGCAAGGCGACAAAAAAAGTAGATGCTATGCGGCGGGGCCCAAAAAAAAACTGACCCTTGGGAGCGCAACTTTAAAAAAATGCCTTTATCTTGCTCCCGTAATCGCGCAAGCGCTCAAAAAAAAACGCTCAAAACGTATGAAAACGCGGAATCTCTATTCGTTGGCGGCCTTGGCCGCGTTTCTTTTTACTTTTGGAAGCTTTGACGCCTATGGGCAGGCGGTTTCGCTGACGGCTCTGCTGGAGCAGGCGGCTTCGGCTTCGCCTACGGAGGCTTATCGGCTGGCGCGGCGTGCGCGCCGCTACCCGGTTGCCGACTACGACGAGGCGGCCCGCACCCGATTGGCGGCCCTGTTGCAGCCGGGGGTTCCTCACCGCAAGGAGTGGGTGTTGCTGGCCGGTTATGCCGGGTTAGAAGCGCCCCTGCGGGCTCTGCTGGAGGCGCCCGGGCTGCCCGCCGAGCTGCTGCCCAATGTGCAATTAGCGCTGGCGCGCTGCGGCGATGCGGCCTTAGCCCGGCGGCTGGCCCGCAATGCGCGGGCGATGCCCCTCAATGATGCTTTTATCTTCCAAACGGCCCCGGCTTTAGCTTATGCGCGCCGCCCGGAAACGGTAGGGGTGCTGATAGACCGGCTGATGGAGGATGAAACAGGCTGCACCCCGGCCGATGCCGAGACGGCAGGCCGCATCCCATGCGCCTACCGGCTGCTGGAAATATTGGCCCCCATCGTCGTAGATTTTCCGTTGGCATTGGACCCCGATACCGGCGACCTCCAAACGCAAAACTATGCCGAGGCCCTGGCGCAGGCGCGCTATTGGCTGGGCCAACGCAACGGCAGGGTAGCCTTGCGCACCGACTTTTACTAAGCCCCGAGAGGGATGCCTGATGATATAGATTTTCTCTGATGTAAGAACCCTGGGCAAAAGCGCTCAATAACCACTCCCTAAACGATGCCGTATTTTCTCTCCGGAGTCCTGGGCGGGCTCCTTGGGGCAGCCCTCTTCCTATGGCCTGCCGCCGCCGCCGCTCAAAACATAGAACAATTGGCTGCCAAGCTGCGCGAGCGCGGGCAGGCGGCCCACTGGCTGCGCCTGAGCGGCAATGCCGCCTTGGAGTGGCGCCTCAACCGGATAGCGGGCCTGCCGGCCCGGGCCGACGCCTTGGCCCTGCGCGGGCAGGCGGCCCTGCTGGTGGATGTGATGGGCGTGAAAGCGCCGATCTCGGCGGCCTTCTCCGACGGCAACATCACTTACCGGCTGCCGGCCTTCGCCTTTGTCGGCGCCAGCCCCACTTACAAATGGGCTACCCTGCACATCGGCGACCGCAGCATGAACTTCTCGCCCTACGCCTTGGCGCAGCACAGTTATCGGGGGGTAGGCTTAGAGCTGCGACCCGGCAAGGTATATGTGGCGGCTTTCTATGGGCGGCTGCGCCGCGCCCGGCCCGAAGACCGCGACGCCATACAGAATGTGGAAATGGCCCGCCGCCGCATGGGCTGGGGCCTGAAGGCCGGCTATGACGACGGCAAAAACCGGCTGCTGGCTTATGTGTTTGGGGCCAAAGACGACGCGCCGGCGCCGGGCAACGACAGCCTGCAACAATGGCTGCCGGCTCAGGAAAACGCCGTGGTAGGCATACAGGCCGCCCGCCGGCTGGGGCGGCGCTGGGCTATAGAAATGGAAGCCGCCCGCAGCGCCCTCACCCGCGACCGCTTGGGCGCCCCGCCGGCCGACGATGTTCGCGGATGGCGCTATCGGTTCGGCGGCTGGGTGAAGCCCCGGCTGTCGACGGGTTATCACAATGCTTTTAAGCTCAAAACCCAGTTTTCGCCCATCGACAAACTGGCGCTCTACTTAACCTATGAGCGCATCGACCCCGGCTATCGCAGTCTGGGAGCCTTGTTTTTTAACAACGACTTAGAGAGCGCCGCCTTGGGCGGCCAACTGTCGCTGTGGGAAAGCCGCCTAAGCTTAGCGGCTCAGGGCGGCCTGCAACGCTTTGGGCTGGCCCCCGGCGGCGGGCAGCGCATGAATCGCTTAGCCGCTTCCATATCGGTAAACGCCCGGATATCGGAGCGCTGGCAGGCTTCGGGCAGTTGGACGAACGTAGCGGCTACCCATCGGCTGCGCCTCACCCGCATACCCATTGTGCAGGTCGACTCGGTGACCTGGGTGCAAACCAACGCCAACCTGAACCTAAACGCCACCCGACTGCTGGGGCCGGATAAAGACGGCAGCCTGACGGTGGCAACTTCCTATCAGCAGGCCCGAGCCGTGGAAAACGAAGAGCGGCTGTCGGCCCAGGAAAGCCGCTTTTTTAGCGCCGTGCTGGCCTTGGCCGCTCCTGCCCCCGAAAACGGCTGGCAGTGGGAGGCCTGCGCCCTGTTGAACCTCACCCAAACGGATGCCGGCCCTTATTGGATGGCCGGCCCCTCGGCCGGCCTCAGCCGATCGATGGGCGGCGGCAAATGGACGGCCGGCCTCGGCGGCGCCTGGCAGTGGGCCGGCGGCTCGGGGGCGGCCCAGGTATGGGACGCCCATGCCGACGCGGGCTGGCAGATCGCCGCCGGGCATACCCTGGCGCTGAGGGCCTCGCTGGTGCGGGCCGGCCTGCCCGGCGGCGCTCATTTTGACGACTGGAATGCCGCGCTGCGCTATGGGGTGCAGTTTAAGCCGGCCCACTAAAACAAAAGACCTAAATTGTTGTGCCATGAAACCATTGCTACGCGCCCAAAAGACGCAACTCCTCCTGTGTATGC
>CAYOTJ010000296.1:0-5334 GCA_964406855.1 uncultured Saprospiraceae bacterium | reverse complement strand
ACCCACCCCATGCCCGCTTTACCATCAGTAAAAAAATACCCGTCACCACCGGCAGCGGCGCCGGAGGCAACATCAATTGGGTGGCCCAACACCCCAATGGCAGCATCTGGTTGGCCACTGACTTGGGCATCGATATATTAACCGATGAGAAAGTTGTACCGGGCTATCGGCACGACCCAGGCCGCGCCTCTTCGCTGCCGCCCGGCAGCATCAATATGATCAGCTTTGATCAATGGGGTACGCTATGGGTATCCACTTCTTCCGGGAAGTTGGCCACAGGTATCCCCAAGGCGCCTTTTCACTATTATTCCCACAAAAACTTCCCCGAGTTTTCAGGACAGTGGGTGAGGTCTATCCTGGAGGATAGTCAGGAACGGCTGTGGGTAGGCACCTGGAATACGGGCGGGCTGTTTCACATAGAACCCCATACCGGCCGCATCTTGAAGGCCTATAAGCATACCGACAAACGCCCCCATAATCTGTTAAGCAGCAATATCACGCGCATTTTTGAAGACAGCAAAGGGCGCCTCTGGCTGGCCTTATACAATGGGGGCCTGGCCCTCTTTGATGATAAAGCCGAAACGTTTACGCCCTATGGCCCCGACTTGGCCCAGGGCCGTAGCGCCCTGTTTGCCCAGTCGATCATCGAAAGTAAGGAGGGCTTCTTGTGGGTAGGCGCGGAAACGGGGCTCTATAAGTTTTATCCGGAAGGCAACCGCTGGCAAGGCTTCTTTGCCAACCCCGGCCAACCGGGTACACTGAGCGACAATCGGGTGCAGTCGAACGCCCTGCTCGAAGATCCCGACGGGGTGCTTTGGGCGGGCGTGTGGGAGGGCGGCCTGAACCGCTATGACCCCGCCACAGGCAAGTTTGAACACTGGCGCCACGACCCCAACAACCCCAACAGCCTTGGTAGCGACGGCGTCTTGGCCGTAGTGCGCGACGACCGCCAAACGCTCTGGATCGGCACCTTTGGAGGCGGCCTGAGCCGGGTAGTGCGCACCGACGCCGAAGGCCGCCCTGCGACCTTCAAAACCTACACCTCTCGCGATGGCTTAGTCAGCAATATCATCTATTCTATTGTACCCGATCAGCAGGGCTTTTTGTGGTTGGGCACCGATAAGGGCATTTGTCGGTTTGATCCCGTCAAGGAAATCTTTCAGGTTTTTGATGAAAGCAACGGGTTAGATGCCGAGGAATGCTACTTTGGCGCCTCTGCCACGCGCCGCCACGGCGCCATTGCGTTGGGCGGGGTGGGAGGCTTTCACTACTTTCACCCAGATAGCATTCAGGTCAATTATCAGCCTCCATCGGTGTATGTTACGGGAGTCAAAGTGTTTAACAAAGACTATCCGGGGCAGGAGGATATGCCTTACGTCCGGGAGATAAGACTGCCCCATACCGCCGACTTCTTTTCCATACAATTTGCGGCGCTCAACTACTTTCAGCCGGAGAAAAACCAGTTTGCCTATCGATTAGAGGGATTCGACCACGACTGGGTGTACTGCGGCGCCGACAATAAGGCCACCTACACCAACCTCAATGCAGGCACGTATACCTTCAAGGTGAAGGCCGCCAACAACAATGGCATCTGGAATGAAACCGGAGCCGGCTTGCGCGTGATTATTGAGCCGGCGTTTTGGGAAACACGCACTTTTATTGCATCCATAATTCTGGCTGTGTTTGTTTTCTTTTATCTCAGCGTATGGCGGGCTACCCGAAAAGAAGTAGAAGCCCGCAAAAATCTGGAAGAGATGGTCATTCACTCTACCCAAAAAATGACCATTACGGGTCAGAGCGTTAGGCCCTCTGCTTCCAGAGCCGACATTGCTGGCCCTGCGGGAAAGCGAAGCTTTCTTTAAGAGTATGTACGAAAGCGGCCCGCTGGGCATTCTTTCCATAGACAGCAGGGGGGGATTGCTGAGGGCCAATGAGCAGTTTTATAAACAAACGGGCCTCTCGCCTGGCGAAATCTTGCACCAGTCGGTCAAGTCATTTGTCCACCCAGACGACTGGGCGGCAGTCAAACAGATTTTTATAGATGCCATCGAACAGCAATTGCAGGTTATCCATTACGAACATCGGGTCAATAACAAAACCGACACCGTGAAATGGGCCAGCATTGTCGCTTCACTCATTTACGACCAACAAGGACGGCACCTTTATTCCATTTGTATTGCTGCTGATATTACCGATACCAAACAAAAAACAGTACTCATTGAAGAGCTGGCGGCCCGGTTGAAAGATCAGAATGAAGAACTGGAGGCCAGAGTAGCCGCCCGGACGGCAGCCCTCACCCAGGCCAATACAGCGCTTTCGATCTCGAACGAAGAATTGGAGCGCTTTACTTACATCACCTCCCACGACATCAAGGAGCCCTTGCGCAATATTGCCAGTTTTGTTTCCCTCATCCGGCGCAAAATGGGGCCCCAACTCACCGATGATATGTTGTCGTACTTCTCTTATGTCGACACTTCCGTAAAACAGCTCTACACCCTTATTGAAGACCTGAGGACTTATACCTCCATTACCAAGGCAGGATATCTGCCCGAGCCGGTAGACCTTAGACTATTGGCGCAGGAAGTAATCCGGTCGCTGAACACCTTATTGGAAGAATGCGGGGGAGAGGCGATTATCGGAACTGAATTGCCGGTCATTCAGGCGGGTAAGGCACAATTGTTTGTCGTACTCAAAAATTTAGTGGAAAATGGGCTAAAGTATAACCACAGCGGAAAACCCTCCGTACGCATCAGCGCCGCCTGCAACGACGAAGGTTGCCAACTTATCGTGCAGGACAACGGTATAGGTATAGCGCCCGAGTTTCAAAAAACGATTTTTGACATGTTCCGTCGGCTGCATACCCGGGCGGAAATACCCGGATCGGGTATGGGCCTTGCCATTGTGCAAAAAATAGCCCTGCAGCAAGGCTGGCAAATACGCTTAGAGAGCCAACCCGGAGCAGGCAGTTCATTCATACTGAGTATTCCGGGTGTGAAACCCTGTTTATCCGCAGATATGCTGTTGGAAAATCAAGAGGAGAGATACAGTTCTTCAAGCTGAAATGTATAAATCCTGACCTGGAAAACTATATTTCGAAGGAAGCAAAATTTTTCTTTCCAAAAATTTGGTCGCCAAATAACGACACGTATATTTGTCGCCAAATAACGACGCAATGAATCTTCGCAGAGACGTCTTTCAAGCCATCGCCGACCCCACCCGGCGCGCCATCCTGCTGATGCTGGCCGCACAACCCATGACCGCAGGCGCCATAGCGGCTTCTTTTGATTCTGCCCGATCAACTGTGTCTAAGCACATCCACATCCTTGCCGAATGCGAGCTTCTCCACCAAGACCAGCAAGGCAGGGAAATTTATTATCATTTGAACCCAACCAGAATGAAAGAAGTAGTAGACTTTATCGAACCTTTCCGCCTGATGTGGGAAGAGCGCTTCAACAAGCTGGAGGCTCTTATGAAAACCCATCTTTGAGCATGGAACATAAAACCGCCATAAAATTACACGCACCTTCGAAATGGAAAACACGCCCTTCCCGGTACAATTGGAGTTTTTAGAATTCAAATCAACCGGCGAACTCAGCAGCCTGTTCACCATGCACATTGTATATAAGTCGGTAGAACATAAAAATCAAATGCTTGCGCTGCCCTTCGCACAAGGCATCAACATGGCGCATAACCGGCTGCAATCCGTCGTTCAATCTTTACATCCAAACCGCTAAATAAAATTCGATGACCACCAACGCTGAACTATACTTCTCCGAAGGTTGCGGCCGCTGTTCCTTAGGCGGTACCCCAGCCTGCAAAGTGCATGCCTGGCAACAGTTGCTGCTTGCCCTCAGAAGAATTGTACTCGAATGCGGCCTCGACGAGGAATGCAAATGGGGCATGCCCTGCTATACCTTTCAGGGCAAGAACATCCTTATGATCTCCGCCTTCAAAGACAACAGCACCATCAGCTTTTTCAAAGGCGCGCTGCTGCACGACGAGTACGGCCTGCTGACCACCGCCGGCGAAAACTCGCACATCGCCCGGCTGCTCCGATTTACCCGCCTCGACGAAATCCTCAGCCAGGAAGAACAGATCAAAACCTACATCTACCAGGCCGTCGAAGTGGAAAAAGCAGGCCTGAAAGTACCCAAAGGCAGCGCCCCCGACATCCCGGACGAACTGGCGCGCAAATTTGAAGAAGTCCCGGAATTTCACCAAGCCTTCGAAGCCCTCACCCCCGGCCGCCAAAGGGGCTATCTGCTATACTTCGCAGCCGCCAAACAATCGGCTACCCGCACTACCCGCATCGAGAAGTATATGCCGCAGATATTTGCAGGGAAGGGTATGCAGGACTAAAACCCTTAATGAACCCCAAGGCGCTTGTGCCGATAAACAGAAATGCTTAGCTTTGTAGCAAGCCTTAGCAATAATCATTAACCATCCTGATCGAGAAGACCTCCTTGAAGAATTGGGAATGTTAACCCTGTCGCTGAGCCGCCGCCAACACCGCAACCGCCGCATAAGGCCGCTATCTTTTACCATAAGATTTAATCCGTTTAATGAACGCTACACCATCCAACAGCCGCCAATTGGTACAACAATACTACGACTACTTCAACCAGCAAAACTGGGAAGGTATGCTCAGCCTGCTCAGCAACGATGTCGTCCATGAAGTCAATCAGGGCGGCGTCCGCACAGGCATAGCCCTGTACCGCGAATTCCTCGCCCACATGGATGCCTGTTATCAGGAAACCCTCTCGGATATGGTCATTATGACCGACGAAAGCGGCGCCCGCATCGCCTGCGAGTTTGTCGTAAACGGCGTCTACAAAAGCACCGACGGCGGCCTGCCCGAAGCCGCCGGCCAAACTTATACCTTGCCCGCAGGAGCCTTCCTCACCATTGCCGAAGGCAAAATATCCCGCGTAACGACTTACTATAATCTGGCCCTCTGGCTCAAATTGGTGGGCGCTTAGCGCTCTGGTTCTACAAGCCAAGAGGAGTAATTTTTTTTGGGCCACGCCCGCTACGCGTTTTTAACCGTACTCCGTAGGAGGCGGTCGGGTAAACCCCCAGCCGCATAGCATCTACCTAAGCGTGGCATCCTGCGCGGCGCCGCCACCGCGTCTTCGCTGCGCTCTTCCGGGTAAACGCCCTCGTGTTACTCGGTCGGGTAAACGTGCTCCGCCCCGCCCTCGTTGCACTCGGTCGGGTAAATATTATACCCGCCCAGCCTCGCGGCCTTTAAGGGCCGCAGGCTGGGCGGGCATACCGCCACGTCCGCCGTCGCTTCGCTAGTCGGCTACCACGCCCTCGCGCTGCTCGGTCGGG
>CAYOTJ010000295.1:0-5336 GCA_964406855.1 uncultured Saprospiraceae bacterium | reverse complement strand
CGTTTTTTGCCTTGCCAGCCGAAAAAATAGCGGCGTCCATTTTTCACTCATTCTGACTTGGAGAACTATATACGCCGCTTTTTCAACACTTTTCTTCAACAAGACGTAGAAGATAACTTTATATCCTGCTGTTTTTTTGTTTTGCCCTCCCGGTAGACGGCTTTGAAGCCGTTTACCCGGGAGTTTTGCGCTTTTAGATTATTCTTTTATCCAGCGGCAGGCAGCCGTCAGGCCGTTGGCGGTGGTAGCTGTAAGCGTATAAGCGCCGGCAGGCAGCGAAGCTACCGCCAAGTCGGCTACCGGCGCGTCCGGCCTAAACCATTTACTGACAACTAACCTGCCCGAAGCGTCCCATACAGCCAAACGCACCATTTCGTCTTCGTTATTGGCAAAAGAAAGTTGGCTCAGGTCTACAAACAACTGCTCAGCTACCGGATTGGGATACAACTTGAGGGTGATTTCAGCGGAAGGAACAACGTTTTCAGAAGATGAGGTTACCCACTCCCCGCGATAAACATGAAGGTCGTGGTAAGCCGCCACAACCCAAAGCTCGTCGTCGGCGCTCCAGATCAGGCGATGAATTTCTGTATTGGGCAGGGGTGAATTGTTTTCATCAAATACCTGCCACTGCCCCGCAGCGTCGCGGACGTATAGCCCTTCGCCATGAATAACAAAGGCTAAGCGGTTGTTGTCGGAAACCGCTACGGCAGTAGCCCGGGCGAGGCTGCCTGTAGCTGCGCCCGGCGCTTCTATACGCGCCCACTGCTCGCCGTCAAAGTGCAACAACCCCTCGTAGTAAGAGGCGAAGTATACGCCATTGTCATGGGTTACGATATCATAGAGATAACCGGGCTCAAATCCAATCTCTTCGTTATCAATTATCTCCAATTGTTGGCCGTCAAAAGTGGCAATACCCGTTACGGTGACGCCATTGTTTTGGATATAGCTCATCCACAGCAAACCATTGTTGTCGCAGGCCATAACCCGGATAAAGCTTTCTGCAAAAAACGACTGCCCAAAGTGGGCCCACTGTCCGCCCTGATAACGCATC
Source organism: uncultured Saprospiraceae bacterium (assembly GCA_964406855.1). GTDB lineage: Bacteria > Bacteroidota > Bacteroidia > Chitinophagales > Saprospiraceae > JAUMBM01. The sequence continues at coordinate 4,285 of CAYOTJ010000295.1, read as the reverse complement.
AGGCCGTAGTCGTATACAAAAACCCACAGGCTGCCGTCCGGGGCTACGCTGGCGCCATACAATCCGGCAATGGGAAAGTTTACCCCGCCAACGCCTACCTGCTGCCAGTTGCCATCTATCAGTTGCCATACCCGCTGCCCGGCCAGGGCATATCGATGTCCGTTGGCGCCCTCTGCTATGTCGTATGCCTGCATAAACATGCCCTGCGCAAACAAACTGTCGGTAGCCAGCCACTGCCCGTCGCGATAGTGGGTCATAGCTCCGTCGTGCAACAAGATCATACTACCGTCGGCTTCGGCGAAGCCATCCGAAATACCCCACTGTATTGGATGCAATTGAAAGGGCGCCGTCGTCAGCTCTCCATTGCGTTCAATATGCCACTGTCGGTCGAGGGCTTGTACGCGGGTATCTGCATCTGCGTAGGCGCATTGGCTGTAAGGCGCTACCCATTCTACTTCAATCCACCCTCCTTCTTCCATGAGGGTATAGGCGCCGTTTCTTTCTGTAAGCACCAATACATGCCCATTTTCATCTTTTGACAGAGACAAAATATTGGAGTTTAAACCCGGAAAATCCTGACTGATTTGCCAGGTTTCCCAGCCCTGCCCCGGCAGCCGTCGGCTCACTTCGCCAATGTCGTTGGCATGCCAGACGATACCCGATTCGGGCATGTACAGCAAATGGGCATCGCTGTAGGCAAAGGGCGCATCGCTCACGTCGTTGCCCAGCAGTTGTACATCGCCCTCAGCGCTCACCCGATAGGGAAGATTGCTGGCCACATAGGCACTGCCATCGGGCAGCACTTCCAACGCCCAGATGTTGCGCAGGAAGGTTCCGGGATGGTTCAATTCATTTGTTAACGTCCAGCTATCGCCCGACTTGCGCGCTAAGCCCTGGTTGGTACCTACCCACAAGCTGCCATCGGGGCCGAAGTCCATGCAATAAAGCAAAAGCGGCTGCTCGTCGTTGAAGAGCCCCGCCGGAAAGTGCGCCGGAATCCAGTTGCCACTGCCATCCCGATAGGCCATCTCCATATCATAAGTGCCAATCCATACCTGAGCGAGCTCGTCAAAAGCGATGGCTTCCACTTCATTAGAAGGCAAACCCGCATTGGTTTTATGCCAGTGCGTCACGCTGCCATCGGCCTTATTGTATTGATAAAGGCCGCCATCGGTAGCCATCCATACCGCTTCGCCCGAGCCGCGCACGTCGTTTACCCGGGTGGCGGTCAGGAAACTTTCCCACTGTGCATATTGCGCAAAAGAAACCGACCCCATCCATAAGGTTACAAGGCCGGCTATTATGTACTTTGTCATATTGAAATCTTTAGGGCAAAAAAACGGCTTCCCCATGCGGAATACAAGGTAAATTTGCCAATAAAATAAAAAGTCTGATCGTGAAAAAAAAGGCCCATTCATCTTCTGCCGAACTATACCAGCTCATCCAAAGCCTCACCCCTTCTGAAAAGAAATTTTTCACACAATGGGCCGGCCGGCACGTTATAGGTCAGGAAAATCAGTATGTTTCTCTTTATGAAGTGCTCTCACAGCAACCCGAATACAGCGAAGAAGCCCTGCGCCTGCACTTCGCCCAGACGCCCGTAGCCGAACACTTAGGCGTCTACAAACGCCAGCTTTATGAAAAGGTCTGCGAGTCATTACACCACTTCCATACTGCCCAAAATACCCGCGAACAAATCAAACGAGACCTCCACGTAGCCGCCATCCTCACCGAAAAGCGCCTCTATGCCCAGGCCGACAAGCTGTTGCGGCGCTGTCTGCGCGAGTTGGAAAACTACGAGTTGTGGGAGCTATTTCCCGAGTGGATGGAAAAAAAGCGCGCCCTCACTGCCGCCAATGCTTATCGCGACGCCACCGAAGCGGTCTTAGCCGACTGGCAGCAACAGGAGGCCGCCCAATGGGAACGCATCATCCGCTATGGTCAGCTTTGGCTCACGGGGTGTCGCGTAGCCCGCCTGCACCAGCAGCAAATCCGCCCCGGAGACGAGGCCGCTATTTCCCAGCTTGAGTCGTGGATGAACACGCCCGCCATGGCCCTGCCCGAAGACCAACTCTCCGACCGCGAACGCCTCGAAAAATGGTCTACCCTCGCCCGCTATCACTTCATTACCCGCCGCCCCGAGCTGGCCTATACCTACAACCTCCGGCAGTTGGAGCTCATGGACCGGCGCCCCCAGTGGGTGCGCCTCTACCCCATCGGTACGTGGCGGTCTTTCACAATCTGCTCATCGACAGTTTTGCCATACAACAACTCGACGAATTGGAGCGCCGCCTCGAACAGTGGCGCCGGCTACCTGCCCGCCGCGAGCTTCAGCGCATGCCCCACCTCGCCCAGCGCACCGCCGAACTGGGCTTACTGCTAGAGCTCAACCTCCTCAAAGCCCAAGGCAGATGGCAGCAGGCTGCCGAAAACTGGAGTCGCCTCGCCGAGGCCTACCGCCAAACCAGCGCGCGCATGGCCGCCCAGCGCCGCATGAGCTGCGAGTACCTGCTGGCCTATTTGGCCTTCCGCCAGAGTCGCTGGGACGAGTCTACCCACTGGCAAAACCTCATCCTCCAGTCGGGCGCCCGCCAAGCCGCCGAAGAACTCTACGACTTCACCGCCATGCTCCAGCTACTCACCCACTTCAAGCTGGGCCATTACGAATTTCTGGCCTACAAAATCGAGTCTACCCGCCGCCAGTACGCCTCGGGCCGCCCGGCCGGCCCATGGGAAAACCTCGCGCTGCGATTCCTGCGCCGGCTCGTCAACCAACCCGAAGCCGCCCGCCCCGGCCTGCTGGTTCAATGGCGCGAGGCCCTCGCCGCCGAGCCCGATCCCCGCGCTGCCGACTATTTTCCCTTCCCCGAATGGATAGACGAAGAGCTACAGGCCACAGCCTACCGGCGGTTGTAAGTACGCTATTTGGGGCGCGCAGCCCCCAATAGCTGTGATGCCGTATTCGCCTTTCCTGTGTGACCTCTGTTACAGCCCTGCCAAGACTTATACTTTTTCTTTGCGGACAAAAACCAGCATGAGCCGCATTCTGTATTTTTTTCCGCTATGGCTGTTGTCCTTCTTCACGGGTTGCAGCGGCGAGCCGCGCTCATCGGGCGATGCTCCAACGCCTGCCGATTCCACCTTGCTGAATACCGGTTTTGCCGTGCTGGAAGCCAATTGCCTATCCTGCCACAGCGCCAATCTTAAACCCACAGGAGCCGTAGCGCCCTCTTTGGCAGAGCTTAAAGTGGCTTATTCCGCCTTGGGGCCCGATGTTTTCGTTTCGCACATGACGCGCTTCCTTCAGCATCCCGCTCCCGAGCGCTCCGCCATGCCCGAAGCCATACAGCGCTATGGCCTCATGCCCAAAATGCTGCTGTCGGAAGAGCAGATGGCAGCCGTTGTACACTACCTTCAGCATCAGCCCGTAGAGACGCCCCAATGGTATGCCACGGAATATCCGGCGGCCAAAGCGCGGCTCACGCAGGCGGGCAGCGGCGGCCAAAGCCCGCTCGAACGCGGCGCTAATCTGGCTATGGCCACCAAGTCGGCGCTGGGCAAAAACCTACTCCAGGCCATCAATAGTCAGGGCGTCGAGCACGCGCTGGCCTTTTGCAATACCCGCGCCTACCCCCTCACCGATAGCATGAGCCAGGCGCTGGGCGCCCGCATCCGTCGGGTATCCGACCGGCCGCGCAACCCCCTCAACCGGGCCGACGAGCTGCAAGCCAACTACATGCGCCAAGCCGCGCTACTGATCAGCCAGGGGCAGGAAGCTAAGCCCCTGCTCCAAACCATCAACGGCCGCCAGGTCGGTTATTACCCCATCACCACCAACGATATGTGCCTCAAGTGCCACGGCCGCCCCAATGCCGATATAACACCCGCCGCCTTAGCCCGCATCAAGGCGCTCTACCCCCACGATGAAGCCACCGGCTATGCCGCCAATCAACTGAGGGGCATTTTTGTGGTGGAGATGGAGTAGGGGAGGTTGAGGTTGAGGTTGAGGTTGAGGTTGAGGTTGAGGTTGAGGTTGAGGTTGAGTATTCGGGCGTGCCCCCCGGCCCCCTTGGGCGCTTTGCCCTGGCGAAAGGGCGTTTGAACAAGGAGGCCGGGGGTCGCCACGCCCTCGTTACACTCGGTCGGGTAAACGTGTTCCGCCCCGCCCTCGCTACACTCGGTCGGGTAAATATTATGCGCTCGTTCACCCCGTGGAATATACGCTTCGCTATTCCACGGGGTAAATCACGCATACCGCTGCACCCCCTCACGCGGCTCCGCAGCG
>CAYOTJ010000294.1:0-5337 GCA_964406855.1 uncultured Saprospiraceae bacterium | reverse complement strand
AGATAGCTGAAGTCGGGCAGCGTCAAGTGCCACCGGGGTTCCTTCCCAGTTCCGCGCCCCGTGCGCACCTCACACCAAAGTTTGATTCGGTCCTGAACGGCGTGGGCCTCGATCACTGGCCTGGGCCAACGGATGCGCTCGCAACGGCGGAAGTCCGGCAGTCGGTCAGCCTCTACTTGGCCTTCCTGGATGAAGTGCCAGAAGGTGGCCTCTTTCCCTTCGCTGATGGGTTGGCGTTTGAGGTGCAGAGGCCGTCCTTGATGTAGGGGTGATTGTGGCCGAAGTTGGCCACCCCCGCAGATGAGAACAGATCGAAGTACCGGCGCCCGTCCCGCGCCACGAGGTACTCCTGCTCAGCCTGGCGCATGGTCTCGTAGAGCATAATGCCGGCGGCAACGCTTACATTAAATGAATTGAGCGTTCCCAATTGGGGAATGCGAAAGCGATAATCTGCCGCCGCTGCAATTGCAGGTTGTATCCCGTCTCCTTCCGAACCCAGCACAAAGGCTGTAGGCTGAGTAAGGTCGAGTTCGTGCAGGTAGCGATCTCCCTTCAAATCACTGGCCAACACCTGAACGCCGCTTTTGCCCAGCAAATCCAGGGACGCAGAAATGCTCGTCTCCCGGCAGATGGGCAAACGCGATAAAGCGCCCGCCGAAGTCTTGACAGCCTCCGGTGTGATGGCGCCCCCTCCTTTGATGGGCGTTACCAGCGCCTGCGCCCCGCATACTTCCGCAGAGCGAGCAATGGCGCCGATGTTGCGCACATCCGTTACGCCGTCCAACAACAACAATAAAGGCGTCTCGCCCCGCTCATAAATGGCCGGCAGCACCTCGCCCAACTGATAATAAGATACAGACGCCAGCATGGCTGCTACCCCCTGATGATTGCCCTTTACCAGTTGATTCAGACGCTCGCGGGGGATGACTACCAAGGGCACATGGCGATCGCGACACAGATGGCGGATCGCTTTTTCCATCTCGCCCCGCACCCCTTGCTGCAACCATACTTTTTCTACGGGGTTGCCTGCCTCCAGCGCTTCCTGAACCGGATGCCGGCCATATATCATTTGTTTGTTGTCTTGCATGGCGCTAAGCTAAGATAATCCCACTAAAATGTCGGCCAGACATTACAAAGATCATAAACAGAATGCGGGCCGTAAGGTTATTTACTTAATTTTATCGCTCAGTTTTCATGGCTACTGACATTTTTATTTTTTCAAATCAATGATTTAGTATGAAAAAAATTTATACCTGCTTGTTGGTAGGTTTTCTGACGGTGCTGACGGGCAGTCTTCTGGCCCAACGCCAGACTGCGCTCGACATTGCCTTGCGCTATGTGGAAGCGCAACATGCAACATGGGGCCTCACCGATGCCGATGTAGCCGATATGGCCGTCAGCGATAACTACCAAAGTACGCACAATGGTGTTACCCATATTTATTTTGTACAACGCCATCAAGGCATTGAACTTTATAATGGCATCATGGGCATACACGTTAATGCTCAAGGCAAAGTGGCTTATGCCACCCAGCGGTTTATGCCCAACTTAGCCGGCGTAGTGAATGCTACCGCGCCTGCCGTTTCTGCCTACCAGGCACTCCTCAATGTACTGGCCGACTTGGGCGTTTCGCCCGCCCGCCCACTGCCGTTGCTGTCGCAGGAAGGCGGTCACACTTTTGTATATGGCGGCGGAGATGTAGCCCGCAATACCATCACGGTGCGCCTCAAGTATCAGCCCAACCGCGAGCAGGGCAACGCCCGACTGGCCTGGGATATGGCCATCGACCAGATCGGCTCCTCCGACTACTGGAGCATCCGGGCCGACGCCCTCACCGGCGAGGTGCTGCATCGCCACAACTGGACGGTCTACTGCAATGTGCACAAAACCCGCCACCACCATGCCGGCGATCAATGTGATGCCGAAGCGCATGCCATGAGCCCGGTAAGTCAGGCGCTGGCACAGCAAAACCTCGTCCTCACCGACAATGCCAGCTACAACGTATTCCCATTGCCGGCAGAAAGCCCCATCCACGGCGAGCGCCAGCTATTGGTGAATCCCGCCGTCCCTGAGGCCTCGCCCTTTGGCTGGCATGATACCAACGGCGAAGCCGGCCCTGAGTACCGCATCACCCGCGGCAACAACGTACATGCTTATCTCGACGTTGAAGATACCAATTCATCTGCCGGCGACGAACCCGTAGGCGGCGATAACTTAGTATTTGACTTCCCATTCGACCCCGCACTGGAGCCGGATGGATACCGCGATGCCGCCGTTACGCAGTTGTTTTACGCCAATAACATCATCCACGACTTTGCTTTCCGCTATGGCTTCGACGAGGCGGCCGGCAACTTCCAGCAAACCAACTACAGCGGCGTAGGCGTAGGCAATGACTATGTACGCGCAGAAGCCCAAGACGGCGGCGGCACGGATAACGCCAACTTCGCCACGCCCCCCGATGGCGGCGGCGGTCGCATGCAGATGTACCTCTGGAGCAATACAGGCGGCCGACTCCTCACCATCAACGCGCCCAGCGGCGTAGCCGGCCAAACCCTCGAAGCGCGCGTCGGCGACTTTGGCGCTCCCATCACCGCTACCCCCTTCACCGGCGATGTAGCCATTGCCAACGACGCATCCAACTCGCCCAACCTGGCTTGCGGCGCTATCGTCAGTGATGTGGCCGGCAAGATTGCCATGATCGACCGAGGCTCCTGCGAATTTGGTCGCAAAGCCCTCAATGCTCAGCAAGCCGGCGCCGTAGGCGTCATCATCTGCAACTTCGAGGAAAGCCTCCTCACTATGGCCGCCGGCGCCGTAGGCGGCCAGGTTAACATCCGCGCGGTGTTTATGAAAAACTCCGACTGCCAGTACCTCCGCCAGTTTATCAACGAAGGCCTGACCGTGACGCTCCAAATCCCCGAGAGCAATGGCCCTGCCTTCCTCGATGGCGACTTCGACAACGGCATCATCGCTCACGAGTTTGGTCACGGCATCAGCAACCGCCTCACGGGCGGCCCCAGCCAGGCCGGCTGCCTCGGCAATGACGAGCAGATGGGCGAAGGCTGGAGCGACTTCTTTGCCCTCGTAACTTCCGTACAACCCGGCGCAACAGGCGCCGACGCACGCGGCATCGGCAACTACGCCATTGGCGCCGGTATCAATGGCGGCGGTATCCGGCGTAAGCCTTATTCTACCAACTTCGCCGTAAATGACCAGATATACGACGACATCATCGGCACCACAGCTCCTCACCCGCTCGGAGAGGTCTGGACCGCTGTCAACTGGGATATCTACTGGGCTATGGTAGACCTCTACGGCTGGGATGCTGACTTCATCAATGGCGATGGCGGCAACAACCGGGCCATCCAGCTTATTATGGACGGTATGAAGCTCCAGACCTGCGAGCCTGGCTTTATCAGCGGCCGCAATGCCATCCTGGCAGCCGATACCATCAACTATGGAGGCGCTCACGGCTGCCTTATCTGGGAAGCCTATGCGCGCCGGGGCCTCGGCTGGGGCGCCAGCGAAGGCAGCACCGGCAACCGCAACGACGGCGTTCAGTCGTTCGAGCCGCTGCCCACTTGCATCCAGGAGCTCAAGATTAAAAAATCGGCTACAGAGCTCATCAGCGCCGGCGATGAAGCCACCATTACGCTGGTAATCACCAACCATAAAACGGAAGCCGCTACCGGCGTTACCGTTAATGACCAGATTCCTGCCGGTATGACCTATGTTGCCGGCTCAGCTACGGGCGTCACGCCTACCGTCAGCGGCAATAACCTCACTTTTGCTATTGGCGATATGGCTACGCTCGATGAGCGCACCATTACTTACCGCCTTAAGAGCTCAGATGAGCCCTCGCAAACGCAGTTCTTCGATGGCCTCGAAGATGGCGACCTCGCCTGGCTGCCCGATGTGCTCGAAGGCGTAAACATCTGGGAAGTAATCGATGCCGCAGCCTATGAAGGCGACTTCTGCTGGTTTGTGCCCAATACGGCTACCGACAACGACCAGACCATCCAGTTTGCCGAAGAGTTTCCGGTTACCGGTACCTTTCCCGTACTGCGCTTCTATCATCAATACAATACAGAAGCCGGCGCAGATGGCGGTATCGTTCAAATCAGCCGGGACCTCGGCGTCACTTGGGAAAATACCCGCGAGCTCATGCTGCGCGGCGACTATCGCGGCAAGCTGCCCTACAATACCTTTGCTATCCCCAACCTCTATGGTTTCTGGGGCAACAGCAATGGCTACTTCGGCACCTACATCGACCTGCGGCCTTACCTCGGCGAAGACATCATCGTGCGCTGGCGCTTCGGCACCGACGCCAGCGTTGATGCCGATGGTTGGTACGTAGATAACGTTGAGGTTATGGATCTGCTCACTTACCAGGCTGAAGCCTGCGTATCTTCCGACCAGAATGACCTCGCTTGCGCCGAAATTAGCCAGAACGGTATCTTCGTGGAATCCGACGGCGTAGTCAACAGCGAAGAACTGCCCAACGAAGTAGAGTCGGTGCGTATCTTCCCCAACCCGGCCCGCGACCAGATCAACATGGCCGTACAAAGCCGGGTTAGCGGCCCCGCTACCCTCCGCCTCTTCGATATCAGCGGCCACCTGCTGCGCGAGCAACCCGTCAACCTCAGCGAGGGCGCCCAACTGCTGCCCATTCGCGTAGGCGATCTCCCGCGCGGTTTCTATCTGCTGCAACTCAATACGGCCAGCGGCGCCTTCACCGGCAAAGTGAGCCTCCACTAAAATTGTTGTAGGGCTTTCGGGCCCTCAATAAGCGAGCAGGGCTGCTCTCCATCTTCGGAGGGCAGCCCTGCCGTTTTTTGAGTTTCACTAAACCGGCAGGCCATAAGTTTTGACTACAAACAGACCATAAATACTTATCTGTTGTAAATATTTTTATAAAAAAATGAAAAAAATTACGTCAATTAAAACAACTTATTATCTTTGCCTGACAAATACAACAAAAGCTTGTCCTTATATTTAGGCGAAAGCCATACGTACTATTCACCATAGCTTTTGTTCATCATCAGCCCGGATGACGGGATCATTAAATTTTTATCCGTTTTTGCTGCGCAGCTTTGGCGCCGGCCCATGAGGGTTATTCTCTTTTTGAGATGAGATAGCTCCTTCAACCGCGCGTCAGACATAGCCCCGCTTCCACCACAGGGAAGCTGGCGCACTTGGGAAGCCACTTTCGGGCCTTGTGCCCTCGGGAGTGAGAGCCGAAGGTATGCGCGGTGGTGGTGGTGGTGGTGCGGGGAGTTGGCGTGCTGGCCAGGAGGGTGGGATCCCACCCTCTCAGAGAATACTTACTGTAAGTAC
>CAYOTJ010000293.1:0-5340 GCA_964406855.1 uncultured Saprospiraceae bacterium | reverse complement strand
GCTAAGCAAAAAACGTAGACATAGCCTAAGCTATGGCGAGGCTTTTTAACGCCGCGAGACGGAAAAAGAGCAAGTCAAGATGCACAAATCTTGGCTTGGAGAACTATACACCGCGCGTCGGTAGGCTTTGTGCATGGAGGGACGCACAAACCAGCAGTCTGGGCACAAAACCTGCCAGTGCAAACTATAAAAGCCTCCCCGCGCAATACCTCATAAGAAAGGGCGCTTGGCGGTTGGCGCGCAAATCTCTATCTTGCCCTTCTAAAACAAAGCGACGATACATGGAGGTGCTCCTGTACAAAGACATAGAATACCACGGGCTTAAAAAGCAAGTAGAGAAGGTAACTGCTGCGCTGGCGATCGGCGACTTCAAATCGGCAGATGTAAAGAAGATGCCCAATACGGGCTACTTCAGGGCTAAGTTGGACGATAAAAATCGCCTTTTATTCAAAGTCGGGCAGATAGAGGGCAGAAAGTACATCTTTGTGCTTGAGGTCATTGCAAATCATGCCTATGATAAATCGCGCTTTCTGAACGGGGCGATACTCGACGAGGCCAAGCTGCAACCACTGAACTCGCCCGAGGCCATATCTGAGGCCGATCTGCACCCTGTCAAGTATGTGAACCCCAAGGCGCGGCACTTTCATGTACTTGACAAAATTCTGTCTTTCGACGACCTCCAGGCGGGCATCTTCCACCTTCCGCTGCCCATTATTGTTGTAGGATCGGCGGGTAGCGGCAAAACGGCCCTTACCTTGGAGAAGATGAAAGACTTGGCCGGCGACGTGCTGTACGTAACGCTATCGTCGTTTTTGGTTGAAAATGCCCGCAACATTTACTTTGGCTACGACTACGACAATGAGCGGCAAAACATTGACTTTCTGTCTTTTAAGGAATACCTGAGTGCCATAGCCGTACCGGCTGGCCGCGAAATTGACTACCGCAGCTTCGAGCAGTGGATCAGCCGTTACCGACAAGCCTACCGCATTAAAGACGCGCACAAGCTCTTTGAAGAATTTAAAGGCGTGCTCACAGGCGCTTCGCTGGATGCGCCCTGGCTCAGCCGCGAGGCCTATCTGGGGCTCGGCGTGCGACAGTCGGTGTTTTCCGCCCAAGAGCGCGAAGGCGTTTATGAGCTGTTTATCAAGTACCTCGAATTCCTTAAGGAGGGGAGCTATTACGACAGCAACATCGTAGCGCACAACTACTTTGAACGGGTAAAGACCCGGTATGATTACATAGTGGTCGACGAAGTGCAGGACCTCACCAACGTGCAACTGTACCTCATCCTAAAGTCGTTGCGCAAGCCCGAAAACTTCTGGCTTTGCGGCGACTCCAACCAGATTGTCCACCCCAACTTCTTCTCTTGGGCGAATGTAAAGACCATGTTCTATCGCCAGGACCTCAAAGGCGACATCATACGGGTGCTGGCCACCAACTACCGCAATACGCCCGAGGTGACGGGTATTGCCAACCAACTGCTACTGGTAAAAAATGCCCGTTTTGGTTCCATCGATCGGGAAAGTACTTACTTGGTAAAGGCGGTGAGCGGTCATGCCGGCGAAGTGCAATTTTATGAAGACAAAGACGACATCAAACGCGACCTCAACAAAAAAACCAGTCGCTCTGCCCGTTTTGCCGTCCTGGTGATGCGCAATGAAGACAAAGCCGAAGCCCGCAAGTATTTCCAAACGCCTCTGCTCTTCAGCATACAGGAAGCTAAAGGTTTAGAGTACGAAAACATCATTCTATTCAATATGATCTCCGGCAACGACAAGGAGTTTCGGGAGCTATGCCAAGGCGTAAGCCCCGACGACCTTCAGGCCGACGACATCAGCTATGCTCGCGCCCGCGACAAAACCGACAAATCGCTGGAAGTATACAAGTTCTACGTCAACTCCTTGTATGTGGCCATCACCCGAGCCGTGAGCAACCTATACGTCATTGAAAGTAACCGCAAACACGAGTTGCTACAACTGCTCAACCTAACCCGCTTTAGCCAGCAGGTAACCGTCAAGGAACAGACCAGCACTACCGACGACTGGCAAAAAGAAGCGCGCCGACTGGAACTCCAAGGTAAACAGGAACAAGCCGACGCCATACGTCAAAATATATTGCACCTACAACCTGTACCCTGGGAGGTGCTCACCCCCGAAAAGGCCGCCACCCTCTTTACCGACGCCCTCAATCCTGACGTCTTCAACAAAAAGGCTAAAGACCGGCTCTTCGAATATGCCTTCTTTTACCTCAATCCCAGCATAATGCCTCAGTTGGCCGCCCTCAACTACAAAAGGGCTGAGCGCTGGGAAAAAGAAAGGCCCGAAATCATGCGCCGCCTCCTCAGCCAATATGTACAAGACAAACCCGGAAACATAAACGCTGCTCTGCTCAAATACGGCCCCGATTACCGCAATGAGTTCAACCTCACGCCTCTTATGCTGGCCACCATTGCCGGATCGCCTCAGATCATCAGCCACCTCTTTGAACTTGGCGCCAATCCTCTACTGACCGACAATATGGGGCGCAACGCCTTTCAATTGGCCTTAGCCAGCGCCGCTACCGACGGTAAGTACATGCAAAAAACCCTAACTAAAGTATACGGCAAGTTGATGCCCGACAGCATCAACCTCAAGATCGGCGATCGGCTCGTTAAGCTCCACAACCGGCAGATGGAGTTTTTCCTTTTCAACTACATGGCAGCCACCCAGCGAAACCTCATCCTCAATAAGGCTGCCATCACCATCCCGGGGTTTGAAGCCGATGACGTGGTGTACATTACCCGGCAATTACCCGATCAGGTTATGCCGGCATACCGCAAAAAGCGCAACTATACCCTGTCGGTACTGGCCAACAACGAAGTATCGCGCACCTTTGCATCTTCTTCCTGTAAAGGCATTTTTTATCGCATTCATCGGGGTTACTACATCATCAACCCCATACTCGAAATTGGAATAGGCGATGAATGGTACTCCTATTACGATCACTTCCTTCGCCTGCATGAGCTCGAAGCCATGGGTATAGGCAATATCGCAGCTATGCTCAAGCTCCTGCCCCGGTATAAGGCCCAGATAGTAGGGTTCTTAGCAACGGGTGCCCCTGAGTAATACTGCTGATTTGCACACAACCAGCCAATTGTGTTCCTTTGCAAAAAAGATACCATGTCTTCTGCATTTTGGGACGAGCGCTATCAGCAGCCTGAATACGCTTACGGCGACGATGCCAACGCTTACTTTGCCGAACACCTGCCCGCGCCGCCCCATCCGGGGGCCCGGCTGTTGTTGCCCTGTGAAGGCGAGGGGCGCAACGCCGTACATGCGGCTCGTTTGGGCTGGCAGGTCGATGCTTTCGACTTTAGTGAATCCGGGCGTGAAAAATGCCGGCAACTGGCTGCCCGCCATCGGGTGGCGGTCAACTACGAGCTGGCCGACGCCCGGCAGTATGCTTATAGCGAGGTGCAATACGATGCCGCTGCGCTCATTTTTGCCCACTTCCCGCCCGAACTTCGCGCCTGGGTACACGGCCGGGTAGCGGCAGCCTTAAAGCCCGGAGGTATGCTCATCCTGGAAGCCTTTCAGCCGGCTCAGTTGCAAAATTCTTCGGGCGGCCCGAAAACCGTTGATATGCTTTATGACGTACCTATGCTTAGCCACGACTTCGCGGGGCTGCAATGCCTTGAAGCGGCGACGGCGGAGGTGACGCTGAACGAAGGCCCCTACCACCAGGGTAAAGCCGATGTGGTTCGCTTCCGGGCGCTAAAACCGGGTTGAATGTCATTTTTATGATCAATCGATTGCTGATTTTTATCAAAAATCCGGTAGCAGGCAAAGTAAAGACCCGCCTTGCTGCCGATGTGGGCCCCGAGCGGGCGCTGGCCATCTACCGGCAGTTGCTGACCCATACCCGTCGGCAGTGCGAAGCGCTGGACGCCGGGCGCCGGCTTTATTACAGCGACTTTATCGATGCCCAAGATGAGTGGCCAGAGGCGCTGTTTCAAAAGTTTGTACAGCGCGGCGACGATCTGGGTCGGCGCATGGCCAATGCCTTTGAAGATGCCTTTAGCGAGCCTGCCCGGGTCGTCATCATTGGCAGCGACTGCCCCGGCGTAGATACGGCTTTACTGCGGCAGGCTTTTGCGGCTTTAGACGATCACGATTTTGTGCTGGGGCCCGCTCACGATGGCGGCTACTACCTGCTGGGTATGCGCCGGTTTCAGCCGGAGGTGTTCTCGGGTATCCACTGGAGTACCCACGAGGTGCTGCCGGCTACCTTAGCCCATATGGCCCAATTGGGCGCAAGCTGCGCTATGCTGCCCACGCTCACCGACGTAGACCACCTGGCCGACTGGGAGCAGTGGGCCCGCCAATTTGCCTAACCCTTATCGGAAGTCGAGACCTTTCGGTTGGAGCCGTACTGGGGCTGGGCACATTGTGGGTAAACAGCGACGTAGAGCTTATCGACAGAATTGAAGCAATTGGTTTTCTCCCTCATCTGAGCATTCATGTAGGCTATGCTTTTTAGGCGGCCTGCGTGAGCGGACGACGTTTACCCGACCGAGCAGCGTGAGGGCGTGGCGACCCCCGCGCCCGGCATCCCTTATTGCGCCCTTAGGCGCCGGCAGGCTCAGGCGCGGGGGGCACGCCCAAACTAATTAATCATCATTAATATCAGATTGTATATGAAGCAGTTACTTTTGCTGGCCCTCGGGCTGGCCTTACATGCCTGTGCCTATACCCAAACACAGTCGGCGGCCGTATACGCTACGCGGGCGGGCGCCATCAAGGGTTACGATCCGGTGGCCTACTTCACGGATGGCAAACCGGTAAAAGGCACCGCAGGCATTACCTACGAGTGGAACGGGGCGGTCTGGCATTTTGCCACGGCCGAGCACCGCAGGCTGTTTGCGGCCAATCCACAGCGGTATGCGCCTCAATATGGCGGCTGGTGCGCTTATGGCTGGTCGCAGGGGTACCCGGCGGAGATAGACCCGCAAGCCTGGTCGATTGTGGAGGGGAAACTGTACCTCAACTATAACGCCAAAGTGCAAACGACCTGGAATGAAAGGCGGGCGGAGTACATCCGGCAGGCCAATGCGAACTACGGCAAGCGGCAGTAGGGCAGGGGGTTAGCGCACCTGCACCCGGTCGATGGTCTCCAACGTATCGGGGTTGATGACGCGCAGCCATACTTCCTGCCCGGCTATATCGAAAAGGCAAAGGGCGTTTTGTACCGTGAAGCCCGCCACGGCCGCCTTGCAGGGGAGTTGCTGCTGGGCATAATACGAAGCGACTGCAGCGCCGTTGATGAACTGACATAGGGGCCGCCTGAGGGTTAGACGGGGAT
>CAYOTJ010000292.1:4216-5348 GCA_964406855.1 uncultured Saprospiraceae bacterium | reverse complement strand
AAAGAGCATTTTTAGGCTTGAAAAGTAGGACTTTTTGCCTTATTGGAGGGTAGTCGTTTTTGGGGGGCTGTCGGGCCGGGGGCATAAATATTTCATTCGCAGGAGATGTTCCATTCCCCCCGGCCCGCCACCGCGTCGTCCGCTATTATGGGCCGGCTTGGCTTTTATGCCCAAACCTCAGCCAAGGCCCGGCCGGCCCATACCGCTTCCACCGCTGCCCCAACCTTATTAACATGGTCTAACCGCGCAGGATTTTTTCCATTTTCCTGCCCTTGGCCAACTCGTCTACTAATTTATCCAAATACCTGACCTTCCGGGTTAAAGGAGTCTCAATTTCTTCTATGCGGTAGCCGCAGATTACGCCTGTGATGAGGGGCGCATTGGGGTTCAGCGAAGCCTGTTCAAAAAATGCTTCGAAAGTAGCCTTCTCGTCTATCAGGCGCTTTAACTCAGGGTCTTCAAAACCGGTGAGCCATGTGATGACCTGATGCAGTTCTTCTTTGGTTCGGCCCTTTTTTTTCACTTTGGCCAAATACATGGGATAGACCGAAGCAAAGGTAATTCGGGCTATGCGCTCGTCGTGTGTGGCATTGTTCATGCGCAGTGCATTTTTTCTTGTAAAGTTACAACGGTTTCGTCATACAGGCGAATGAAGTGTTTGAATAGTGGTTTACCTTTGTGGCCTTGACCAATGAAACCAACCGCCATGCTGCAACAACAGATCAGCGACACCATACTCATGGTGCGCCCGGCCCATTTCGGCTATAACGAAGAAACTGCGGCCTCTAACGCATTTCAGACCAACGTCGGCGTTTTGTCGGCCCCACAAATCAGCGCCTTGGCATTGGCTGAGTTTGATGCCTTTGTGAATAAACTCCGGGACGCAGGCGTCAAGGTGGTGGTCGTTGAAGACACTTCAGCACCGCTCAAAGCCGACGCCATCTTCCCCAACAACTGGATTACGACGCATTCCGATGGGGTGATCATTACTTATCCGATGTTTTCGGCCATGCGCCGCTTAGAGCGCCGGACGGATATTGTAGACCAGTTGTCGCATGAATACGAGGTGACCAACTGGCTGAGGCTGGAACAGCATGAGGCCGACAATCTTTTTCTGGAGGGTACGGGCAGC
>CAYOTJ010000292.1:2971-4206 GCA_964406855.1 uncultured Saprospiraceae bacterium | reverse complement strand
CTCGATCGGACTCACCGGGTTGTATATGCCTGCCGCAGCGTGCGCACCGACGAGGGGTTGCTGCGCGAGTTTGCCGCCAGTATGAAGTACGAAGTAGAGGTGTTCGACGCCCTTGATCCTGCCGGGCTGCCCATCTACCACACCAATGTAATGATGGCTCTGGGGGAAACCCTGGCGGTGATTTGTCTTGACAGCATCGTAAATGCCGCCGAGCGGGCCTCGGTAGTGGCGCGACTGCAAGCCACGGGCAAAGCCATTGTGGAAATTTTTTACGATCAGATGATGCGTTTTGCCGGCAATATGCTCCAGGTGAGGGGCGCGGCCGGTCAGTCGTATTTGGTAATGTCGGAGCAGGCTTACCGTTCGTTGCTGCCGCAGCAGATAGCCGAGATAGAAACCCATACCCGCATCTTGTATGCCGATCTGCACACGATAGAAACCTACGGCGGCGGCAGCGCCCGCTGCATGATGGCCGAGGTTTTTTTGCCGGAGAAAACAGGGCATTGATTGACCGGGCTGCCGGGCCTCATCGCAGGGCCGGCGCCAGCACTTCGGGTCGCCCGTCGATGTCGGGAGGGATAGAAAGGCCCAAAAGCCGGCAAATGAGCGGATAGATATGTACGTTATGGAAACGAGGCAGGGTCAGGCCCGATTTCAACAACGGCCCCTGCGCGTAGAAGATGCCGTGGAGGTCGGTGATGGCCGGGTCGAAGCCATGCTCGCCTTTGGGGCCGCCCCGCCGGAGCAGGCTCATGCGGCGGAGGTCGGAATAGTAGTACGGAAAGTCGGGTAGGGCAATGAAATCGCCAAGGCGAGGGTTGCCGATGTTGTTGTGGTAGTGCGGAAAATCCTGCGTTTTGTAAATGCGCGCATGCGTAGCCCGGGCCTGTAGCGCCTGAAACACGCTGTCGGGATCGGCGCCGGGCCGAAGGTAAAAGTGGGCCAAAGCGCCGTTGTTGGCTGTCGTATAAAGGCTATCGTTGAGTAGGGGGTCGATGGGAAGAAACTGCTCGGGAGCTACCTCTGCCATGCCGTGGTCGGAGACGATAATAAAATGTACCGGCAGCCCAAGAGAGTCCACGCCGTCGAAGAGCCTGCCTAAGGCGGTATCGAGGCTCATGAGCGCCTCGCTGAGTTTGGCGTCGTTGTTGGGGCCAAAGCGGTGGCCGGCATCATCCATGTTTGAGAAGTACATGCTGATCAGGTGGGGCCGAATTTCGGCCGGAAGCCGCAGC
>CAYOTJ010000292.1:863-2961 GCA_964406855.1 uncultured Saprospiraceae bacterium | reverse complement strand
AGCGCTTGTTGCACACGGATCATCTCAGGGACGCTGCCGTCATAGGTATACCAATACGTGGGGCGTATGCCCTGGATGTCGGCCTCGGAACCCACGAAGAAAAAACTGGCAGAAACCATACCCTCTTTTTCAGCCTGCACCCAGATGGGTATGCCGCCGTACCAGGAGCCGTCTTCTACCAATCGGCGCTTGCTCATGGTATACATCTCGCCCTTTTCAGGATCAAAATAGCTGTTGTCTACCAGATTGTGTCGCTCGGGGGTCATGCCCGTAGCTATGGAGTAGTGGTTGGGGTAGGTCTTGGAGGGAAAGCAGGGAATGAGCCCCTCTGCCTGTACCCCCCGCGCAATAAGGCGGGAGAGATTGGGCGGCTGAAAGCGCGCCGTATAGTCCCACCGATATCCATCAAGAGAAATGAGGATGACATAGGGTTTGTCTAACTGCTGGGGCGCATTCTGCCTGCCGGCTTCGTGGTGCATGGCGCGCTGCTGGGCCGACAGACCGCAAAGCAGCAGGCCGAACCCCAATAAAAGCAATAGCCGCTTGCTCATAAACATAAAATATAGATGAGCAGGCAAGGTAAGCTCCGAAGGGGAAAGGATGCGATCAACCCACGTTATTTTATCATTATTTTTCAGGAGCGGGCGCCAAGGCTTCTTTATAAGCAGCTAAGCAGCGCTCCCGGGCCATTTTGTGATCCACGATGGGCTCGGGATACCGGGCTGTACCGTATTCGGGCACCCAGCGCCTGATGTAGGCGAAGTCTTTGTCAAATTTTTCCTGCTGGGCAATCGGGTTGAAAACCCTGAAATAAGGCGCCGCATCGGTGCCGCTTCCGGCAGCCCACTGCCAGCCGCCATTGTTGCTGGCCAGGTCGAAGTCGAGCAGCTTCGCGGCAAAGTAAGCCTCGCCCCAGCGCCAGTCGATGAGCAGGTGTTTGGTAAGAAAGCTGGCGGTTATCATGCGGGCCCGGTTGTGCATGAAGCCGGTGGCATTGAGCTCGCGCATACCGGCATCAACCATGGGGTAGCCGGTGCGCCCCGCACACCAGGCTTCAAATTCGGCTTCGTTATTGCGCCACTCAATAAGGTCATAGCGCGGATTAAAGGCACGGGTTTCTACCCGCGGAAAGTGGTAGAGTATTTGGGCATAAAAGTCGCGCCAGATGAGTTCGTTGAGGTAGGTGTCGTTGAGGGCCTGGGCATGACGGGCCTTCTCGCGTATGCTGATGGCGCCAAACCGGAAGTGAATGCCCAGCCGGGAGGTGCCTTGAATGGAGGGGAAGTCGCGCTGCTTGTCATAAGCTTTGATTAGGCTGCGACTCACGGTAGCGGGCGGCAGACTGAGGGACGTAGGCTCGAAGCCTATGTCGGCCAAGCTGGGCATAGGCAAAGGCGCCGTAGTGTAAAAGCGATCAAAATAGCGCTCGTTAGGGTAAGATTGCAGGAAAAAGGAACCCGATTGGCCGCCCGTCGCCGGGCGCGCCAACAAGCGGGCGCGCCATTTGCGGCTGTAGGGGGTGAATACGGTATAAGGAAGACCGTCGTCTTTGAGTACTTCATTGCCTTCAAAAATGACGTGGTCTTTAAACGTATGAAACCCGGCCCCCCGCGCGGCCAGCAACTGGCTTACCTCATGGTCGCGTTGGATAGCGTAGGTTTCGTAATCCCGATTAGTATATACGGCGCCGACAGCGTACGCTGCTAAAAGTTCGGGCCATACCACCTGAGGATCGCCCTGCCTGACAACGAGGGCAGAACCGAGCTGATGAAGCTGTTCGCGCAGACCGGAGATGGTCTGATGAATGAAACTCACCCGGGCGTCGCTCCGGTCTTCAAGCTTGTCGAGAATAGAAGTATCGAAGATAAACACGCACAGCACAGGCTTTCCCGAGCGCAGGGCATGGTACAGGCCGGCATTGTCGTGTAGCCGCAGGTCGCGGCGAAACCAAAAGAGATTAATTTTTTCCTGATTGCGCATAATCAAAAGGCAAGCTTGAGCAGACGAAACGACAGTAATGCAAAAAGGTTCGCAAAAGACCGTTTTCAATGCGGCAAAGGGCTAATTTTGCGGCAAATCAAAAGCAGTGGGTTATGAA
>CAYOTJ010000292.1:0-853 GCA_964406855.1 uncultured Saprospiraceae bacterium | reverse complement strand
TTTGTACGCTGATCTCAGCCATGTTTGTTCTGCTCCAGGGGTGCCAAACAGAGCAAGGAGCTGCAAAAAAAGAAATTGAAGCACTGGAAGCGGCGCTTTCTACTGCTTTTGACCCCGTAAAAGCCGATACCTTGCTGGCGCGTTATGATGCCTATGCAATTGCTTATCCACAAGATGTAGAGACGCTGGCCGCCTTCCGCCTGAATGGCGCCAAACTCCTGGCCGCTGCCGAGCGTCAGCCACAGGCGGCTCAGGAACTGCTGAAAGGGCTTAAACTGGGCGCTACGGCTTCCACGCGGCCGTCGGCGCTGTTGCTGGCGCAATTGTACGAAAATCACCTCGACCAGACCGAGGCGGCCCTTACGGCCCGGCAGGCGCTGGCCGTCATTTACCCGGATGCCGTGGCGCTGCCCGCCGGCGAGCCTAATTTTCTGGCGCGCATGGATGTGCTCCTGCGGCAGATTACCGTCGATTCTACGGGGAACCTCAATTTTAAGGCGGCCGGCGTCTACATGACGAATGCCGAAGTGTATGCCGCCATAGCCGGCAACGACGATGTTGCTCCCCAGGTGCTGTACAAAGCCGCCGAAGTAGCCCGGGCTGTGCGCTCCTACCAAAAAGCGCTGGTATTTTATGCCTGGCTCAGCGACCGCTACCCCAGCGATGAGCATGCCGCCAAGGCGCTGTTTATGCAGGCATTCACTTATGATGAAGACCTCAACGACGATGAAAAGGCCCGCCAGTACTACCAGACTTTTCTGGAACGATACCCCAACGACGACTTCGCCGACGATGCCGCGCTGCTGATCGAAAACTTGGGCAAAACCGAAGAAGAGATCATCAAGCAACTGGA
>CAYOTJ010000291.1:3830-5348 GCA_964406855.1 uncultured Saprospiraceae bacterium | reverse complement strand
TTGCCAGCGCTGTGTCAAACAAACGATTTTGATATGAAAAACTTTTTCAGTCATCTACTGCAACTTGTACTCCTGCTTGGCCTTGGATGTGCGGCTGAGGCCTGTGGGTCGGCGCCCGATGGCAAAACTACAGAGACGGCTGCGTTGGGGCCGCTGGCCATGGTGCAGGATAGCGGGGGGAATTGGGTGATTGTAGACGACAATAAAACGATCCTATACGAGGTGTTTGCGTATGACAATGGCCCCGATTATCCTTCAGAAGGGTTGATTCGGGTGGTGAAGCAGGGCAAAATTGGCTATGCCGACGCCCAAACGTACGCCATTGTCATAGCGCCTCAATTTGACTGCGCCTTCCCGTTTGAAAATGGCAAAGCTAAGGTGAGCGCCGATTGCCAGACCGTCAAAGATGGCGAGCATGAGGTATGGACGAGCGACGCCTGGCGATACGTGGATAAAAAAGGCCAATAATTCCGCTTGCGCCATTCAGAAAAGCCCGCTATATTTGCCTGCGCTAAGAGGCGCTAAGCAGCGCTTAGGGTTCAGTTTTTTAGCGCAATAAGCGGGCATAGCTCAGTTGGTAGAGCATCAGCTTCCCAAGCTGAGGGTCGCGAGTTCGAATCTCGTTGCCCGCTCAGAGCCCGGTCCGGTTGGATCGGGCTTTTGTTTTATTAAAATCGCTTGCCGCCCCGGCGGTGCGCATCCCCTGTATAAAGCAGCCTCGCCGTAAACGCATATTCATATCCTTTGCAGATTGCCTTTGATGGGCTATATTTCGTCGTTTGACCTCAAGCGGAGCGCATGCAGCATTTTATTAACGGTTTTTTGCTGGCTGTGGCGGCCATTGCATCCATCTTTGGGGGGCTGTACCTTTTCCAGGAAAGGGGCATAACCCTAATGGAAGCGCCCGTGATTGCCGAGCTCACCGACACCTACCGCGAGGGGCTGCGGGCCATAGCGGCAGCGGCTCAGCTTGAGGCGCCGGGGCCGGCAACCCGCGTTCATTCTCCGCGTACAGGCCAGACGCCGCTATCTGCCGCTCCCACCGCCATAGACGTCACTTGGAAGCGGGAGTTGGTGCTGGAGAAGTTGCGCAAAAAGGGTTTCTCTACCAAAGCGGTGCGCGGCGCCGAGCGCTACCTCCTCTATATCGAAGCTTACCGCGAAGAGGCCCTGCGCGACATGTACCGCAGCGGCGTGCCGGCCAGCATTACTTTAGCGCAGGGCATACTGGAGTCGAACGCAGGCGAATCGAGGCTGGCCCGCAAAACCAACAACCACTTTGGCATCAAGGCCAGACATAAGCCTTCTGCCCGCGCCAAAATTCAGGAAAAGCGGTATAAGGACCTTCACGATGGCGATTTTACGATATCAGCTCCGGCCGTTGGCGTATCTCAGCACTGGGATGATTACGCTTATGATCGGTTTGAGGTCTATCGTTCGGTAAGCGACAGTTATCGCCGGCACTCGGCGCTGCTCACCAATGCCGCGAGGTCGAAGCAGATGATCTTCAGGGTCTCC
>CAYOTJ010000291.1:3009-3820 GCA_964406855.1 uncultured Saprospiraceae bacterium | reverse complement strand
GCGCAAGGGTTGTTACTCCTGGATATGGCGGGCGTTTCCCGTCACCGATCAGCCCGTTGACATCAGCGAGTGGGGGCGCAGGTTCCAGTCTGTCTCCGGCATAGCGCCTGAAAGCTTTTTTGAAGGCCGCACTTCCCTACCCTATTATGCGGCCCAGGCTGCGGGGCTAAAAATGGCGGGTTATGCCACTTCGCCCACTTACCACCGCAAACTCGCCTACCTCATTGATACATACGAACTTTGGCGATTTGACGCCGACCTCATAAGAGCTGTTGGCCATAGTCGCGTTCAATAATTTTGTATACCATCCAAAAATCTGCCTTGTATGAAAAATGTATTCACCCTCATCGGTTTTTTGGTAGCCGTTGTGCTGTCGATTGGTTTTTTGCAAAAAAGCAACTACAAATTGGTGCGCGAAGGCGGCGCGGTAAGCGAAACCTCCCTCTTTGCGCCCGACGCTGCTGCAGCCGACGCCGGCCGTACGCCCTCCGACCGGGTTTCGCTAAGTGAAGACGACAACCCGGCCAACGACCCCTTCGATCCGCCGGCCTTAGGCGAGTACCGCGAGCGCAGCGGCAGCGCAGGCCGCGCTACAGCCAATCGCGGCAACGACGCCTCCGAATGGCTATCGACCCACGGCCCCATAGCGGTTATGGAGGCTGTGCGCCAGGGCGTGCCCGCCGGCGTGAGCTTAGCCGTAGGCCTCTTACAATTAGAGCAGGGCCGGCTGAGCTGGAACGACAACTTTGCGGATAAAGTGGTGACGCCTCTAGCGCGCCGGAAGCAGGAAGCTCCCGCCCGCTTCAAATAC
>CAYOTJ010000291.1:0-2999 GCA_964406855.1 uncultured Saprospiraceae bacterium | reverse complement strand
CCCAGCGCGAGCAACGCGGCGAACAGCAACGCGGCGGGGGCTGGGAATGGCAACGAGGCGCGTCGTCGCAACTACTACGAGGAGCTGCTGAAGGAGCAGTACCGCAAGGCCGCCGAGTCGGACCAGCGCGCCAAGGAATACGCCGCGAAACGCGCCGCAGAACAGAAAGCAGAGTTTGACAACTTCGCGAAGAGAGCGCAGCAGGCGTACGCGCAGTACCAGCACAACCTGCACAACTTCAAGCTGCGATTGCGGGCGCTTGAGAAGATATCGGCCGAGCAGGGCATCGTGCTGACCGAAGCACAGGTCCAGGCGCTGGAGAGGAAACAGGACGACGACCGCGCCCAAAGCAGCCGCAGCCGGGTAGCGCAGGCCGCCATCGGCGCGGTGAGCCCGGCCCGCGCCGCCTCAAAAGCTGCCCCTGAAGTGGCCGATGAAGCCCTGCGCCGCAACGTAGCCGGCGCTATGAATAAGTATGCCGACCGCGAGTTGGCCGAGCGCGGCGCCACCCTTCGCGTAGTAGCTACCTCAGAGGCGCCTACGAGTAGCTCAGAGGCGGCACGGCGCAAGGCCAACGGGCTGAAAGTGGGCCAATCGATGACATTTGAAAGCCCCCGCGAGTTTCAGTTGGTACTCAAGGAGCTCATTGCTCTTGAAGAAGGCTACCCCTCCTGGGTTGCCTATCAGCAGGACGATGCCGACGGCGCGCGCCGGCAGTTCAATCGCCGCAGCGACGTAATGGCCTCTGGCGGCGCTATGCGGGTGACACGCCGGCAGTAAGCGGAAAATGACCACCATTTGCCGGGATGTTGCTACCTTTGGCCAAACATATTTTTCAAAAATGAAGCAATTGATTTCTTCGGCCAGGCTTTTTATTGGCCTGGCGCTATTGACCCTGGGCCTCGGCGCCTGCCAATCGTCGGGTGAAAAAACCGAATCTGCGCCGGCTACGCCGCCGCCGGCCGCCGCCACAACGGGCAGCAACGGCGGTACGCGGGTTGTATTTGTGTATGCCGATACCCTGCTGGCCAAATATGAAGACTTTTCGACCAAGCAGGCCGAATTGGAAAAGCGCCAGCAGCAGGCCGAAAGCCGCATCCAATCGCGTATGAAAGCCCTCGAAACCGAGATTATGTCCCTACAGGATAAAGTGCGCGATATGGCCCCCGCTCAATTGGCTCAGGAGCAGGAGCGCTTAGGGCGCCGCGAGCAGGAGATTGTGCGCGAGCGCGACCGCTTGGGCAAAGAACTGCTTGACGAAACCCAGCGCCTCAACAAAGAATTAGAAGACAAGCTCAATGAGGTGCTCAAAGCCATCCGGGAGGAGTATGGCTACGACTTCATCCTCAGCTATGGCCCCGGCACCGGCGTGTTGATGGTCAACGACAGCCTCGATATCACCAACGAAGTATTGAAGCGCCTGAACGAGAAGAAGTAGTGTCTTGTTATCCTTAAAACCAAAACGACAAGCCTATGTACCAGTTGATCTTAGCCCTGTTGCTGGCCTTAGCGCCGGCTTTGGCGTTTGCTCAAGACACAGTGGCCAAGCCTCCGCCTGCCCTGGCAGAAAAAACCAAAGGCATGACGGCTATGCCCGGTTATTTTCCCGTATACCGCGATGATCGCGCCGGGAAATTGTATCTTGAAATAAGCCGATGGAACGAAGAATTTCTGTACGTCAACAGCCTTACGGGCGGCGTGGGGTCCAATGACATCGGCCTCGACCGGAATCAACTGGGGCAAGACCGCATTGTAAAGTTTGTACGCTCGGGGCCCAGAGTATTGCTGCTACAACCCAACCAGCGCTACCGGGCCATAACCGACAACGCCGAAGAGCGGCAGGCTGTTGAAGACGCCTTCGCCCAATCGGTGTTGGCGGGCTTTAAGGTAGAGGCCGAAGAAGGAGGGCGCGTACTCATCGACCTCACGCCCCTGCTGATGGCCGATGCGCACGGGGTGGTTCAGCGGCTGAAAGCCGCCCGCCAGGGGCAGTACAAAGTGGATGCTGATCGCTCTTTCATTCAATTGGAAGAGACCCGAAACTTTCCCAAAAACTCGGAGTTTGAGGTACTGATGACCTTCGTCGGCGAGCCTCAGGGCGAGTGGGTAACCTCCGTGACGCCTACTCCCGAAGCGCTGACGGTGCGCCAGCATCACTCTTTCGTGGAACTGCCCGACGCCAATTATCGCCCACGGACGTACGACCCCCGCTCGGGCTATTTCAACATTGAATACGCCGACTATGCCACGCCCATATCGCAGCCTTTGGCCAAGCGCTTCATTCAGCGGCACCGCCTCGAAAAGCGCGATCCTACGGCGGCCCTCAGCGAACCGGTAGAGCCCATTGTCTACTACCTCGACCGGGGCGTGCCCGAGCCCATACGCTCGGCTCTGCTGGAGGGCGCGCGCTGGTGGAACGAGGCTTTCGAAGCCGCCGGCTTCAAAGATGCCTTCCGCGTAGAGATGCTGCCCGAAGGCGCCGATCCCATAGATGTGCGCTACAACGTCATCAACTGGACCCACCGCAGCACCCGCGGCTGGAGCTATGGCAGCACCGTAACCGACCCGCGCACCGGGGAGATCATCAAAGGGCATGTGCTGTTAGGCAGTCTGCGCGTGCGTCAGGATTTTCTCATTGCGCAGGGCTTGGTAGAAGCTTATGCCAATGGCGACACCCCCGACCCCCGCTTAGAGGAGATGGCGCTGGCGCGCCTGCGGCAACTCTCCGCGCATGAGGTGGGGCATACACTGGGGCTGGCGCACAACTTTGCGGCCAGCTACAACAACCGGGCTTCTGTCATGGACTATCCGCACCCTTACATCAAGCTCAGCGAGGATGGGCAGATCGACTTTTCGGAAGCTTATGATACGGGAATTGGCGAATGGGATAAGCGCGCCATTATCTATGGCTATGGCGTATTTGGAGAAGGTGCTGCCGAGGCGGAAGCCCTCCGTAAATTGCTGCTCGAAAACGAGCAACAGGGCCTGCTCTACCTCAG
>CAYOTJ010000290.1:0-5349 GCA_964406855.1 uncultured Saprospiraceae bacterium | reverse complement strand
GTTCTGAGCTTACCACATTCACTTTTTTATCGCCGGGCCGCAGCAGCCCCAGTCCGGCGCCCAATGCTACCCATACTTTATTGCCGGCATCAGCATAAGGAATGAGCGCCCCGGCGCCCCCAACGGCGCCTTCCAACTTCAGCGGAAAGTCGAGGAGCGAGTCGCGGCCAGGTTCGTATTTTTTAATGTTGTTTCCGTGCAGGCCAATCCATAGACTGTCGCCGCTTCTGTGCATACAATAACCGCCAGCCTTGATCTCAGGAAATATCCTGTTTTCTTTCCCCGTACTGAGGTCTATCTCCCGACCGCCTATATAGGTAGCTGCAACCAGTTTTCCGCCCGGCAGCTCTGCCATACCCCTTATGCTGGTGAGTTGGTCGTTGAGGTAGCAGGAGAAAACATTTTTGCGCAACCGCACAAACGCGATAAACCCCGGGCGAGCCATCCACAAAGATTTACCCGAACTAAAAGACTGATAATGAGCCGAAAATGCCAATTCACTCAATGCCGATTGGTAGTGCAACACGGGGCGGCCCTCAGGCGACAACCCAAGCACAAACACCCTGTTTTTTTCATTAAGCCAGGCATTGCCCTCCGGATCTACATTCAGCAGGGCCGTCTTAGCCAAACTCACCGGAGCGCCCTCTACTTCTATTGGAGCAGCCGGATCGACGCCTCGTTTTACCCATACGCTCCATTGAGCAAGCCGGCGAGATATGGGGCCGCTGAGCAATACCCCGTAGCCGCCCCACGCTTTCATCTTGTATATCGTAAACGGAAATAACTCCTTACTGCTTTTAGCCGACGCTATATCTATAAAAGTCAGTTGATTGCCCTGCGCTAAGTAAAATTCATTTGCCTGGGTCATCAGGGCCTGAGCGGCAGGCTTACCGTCCGGGCTGCGGAGCATGAGTCTGAAACGGCCATCGTACCGGTAGGTGCTGCCGTCCATGAGATGAACGTATAAAATTTCCCCCTGATGATTGAGGTTAAAAACATCGTAATCGCAAAAAGGCGCCTGCGGAAAATAGTCGTCAAAGGTATAATAAACATGGGTGTATGGATTAAAAATGGATATTTGCCCATTCAAATAACCGTCTACGCCATGCACCCGGTTGTAGGTCTGCTGCCCGCCAAATACCCAAATCATTTGCCGGACATCCGTGTGGAGGCGCAGGTCGGATGTGGCTTCTATCCCTAAATCTTGTTTGCGATAAAAAGTGAATTGCTGCCCGTCAAACCGGTTAATGCCATCCCAGGTGCTCACCCATACAAAGCCGCTGCTGTCTTCCACTACCGATAGCGGCACATTGCCCCGCATGCCATCCGCCCGGCTAAACTCCTGAAATTCTATAAAATAATCACCCGATTGCGCCAAAACCACCGTGCGCATCAGCATAAATAAAAATAACCAACACAAATAAAAACGAACTTGCATATCGGGGAATGCCGTTATTCAGGCGATGCTTGGTTTTAATTTGTAAACAAATTTATAAAAATAAAGCACAGCGTAGCAAAAATAAAATTTTGATATATTACCTTTGATTCTATAACCATAGCATTTTATCATGCAACCACTGCTACTGCTGGCCGCCGCCACCTCCGTCGGTACGGGAACTCAAATTGCCCGGCTGACTCAAAACGCCTGGAAACTGCGCAGCTTCTTCCTGCTGCGCCTGCCCAGCCTGTGGTGGTGGGGCGTGCGGGTAAAATCCTTCTCCGCAGCGCATTGCCAAACGACCATTCCCTATAACTGGCGCACCCAAAACCCCTTCCAGTCGGTATATTTTGCAGCCCAGGCCGGCGCCGCCGAGCTGTCTACCGGTCTGCTCGCCCTCGACGCCATCGAACAGTGCGGGCAAGAAATGTCCATGCTCATTACGGGTATGGAAGCCCAATTTGTAAAAAAAGCTACCTCCGCCGTTACCTTTACCTGTACCGACGGCAAAGCCATTTTTGATACCGCCATCGAGGCTATAAATAGCGGCATGTCTCAAACCATCACCGTCTCGACAACCGGCGTGCAGGCTACCGGAGAAACCGTTGCCCATTTTTCGTTCACCTGGTCATTTAAAGTCAAAAAAACCTAACCGCTATGGCTGCGCTGTCAGGTTTTGTGCGCGTACCGCTGTGCTTATCCGCGCTTGTGCATAAAACCTCCCAACGCGCGCTATGTTTTTTTCCAAAAATATATCTACCTTTATCGCCTGATTTTTCCGCCCGATTGCATGTCATATTTTGCCGAAAAACACTATCCCGAAGTGCTGTTGCCAGAAGACCTCGATGCCTACCTCGAACGAGGATGGTATCGGATGGGGCAAACTATATTCACTACCCACTTCCTATGCTTCGACAAAGGCTTCTTCTCCGCCATCTGGGTTAGGCTCGATCTTCTTGATTTTCAATTCAATAAGCGCCAGCGCAAGCTACTGCACCGCAATGGCCGCCAGTTTCGCATCAGTTGGCAACCCGCCACCATCACCCCCGAAAAAGAACAACTCTACCGCCGCTATCGCGCCAACTTCCCCGGCGTGCTGTCGCCATCCCTGCGCGAAAATCTCCTCGACGGCGAAGAATACAACATCTTCTCCACTTACGAAATTACCATCTACGACCGCGACAAACTCGTGGGGCTCAGTTACTTCGACCTCGGCCAGCACAGCGCGGCCAGCATTATGGGCGTCTACGACCCCGACTATCACCGCCACAGCATTGGCTATTACACCATGCTGCTGGAAATAATCTTCTGCCAAAAACACAACCGCCGCTTCTATTACCCCGGCTACGTGGTGCCCGGCTATGAGCGCTTCGACTACAAGCTGCGCATCGGCCCCGTCGACTATTACCACCTGCCCAGCGGCGACTGGCGGCCCTTCGCCGAGCTGGCCGCCGCCGAAATTCCGCTCGGCAAAATGAACACCCGCCTGGAACTGCTCGCCCACCAGTTCAGGCAGCACCGCATTATCGCTTCCATCAAGTTGTACCCGCTCTTCGAGGCCAATCTCTTTGGCTTCTGGAATGCGCCCTACCTCGACTACCCCATCATCCTCACCCTACAAACGCAGCCCGACCCCGAAAGCCAGCTCATCATCGTATACGACGTGCGCACCGAGGCCTACCACCTCCTCAAATGCTCGCCCTTCGACGACCTGCAGTTTTATTTCAACCACAACTACACCAACACCTTCAGCACCGACCGCTACTTCATGGAGCTGGTGGTGGTAGACGCCGTCGTCTTCGCCAATCCCAACCCCGAGCTCGTCTGCGACTGGGTGAGGGCCAATTTTTAAGTTGGGGCGTGCCCCCGCGCGCAGGTTATCTTCCTATCGCATAAGGCCGTAAAGTAAAGAGCTTAACGCCCTCAATGTGCCGCGTGGAAAGCGCGCGGCGTCGGGTGTTCCGCTATTATGCGCTCGTTCACCCCGTGGAATATACGCTTCGCTATTCCACGGGGTAAATCACGCATACCGCTTCACCCCCTCACGCGGCTCCGCAGCGACCCGGGCCGCACGCCCGCGTGAGCGATGGAAGTTTACCCGGAAGAGCGCAGCGACGACGTGGCGGTATGGGGCCGCCGGAGTAAATGCTTCTGCTCAGGGCGCCATGCCTGCGGCCCCATAAGAGCGGACAGCGCGACCCCGGCCTTTCCTCTCCCGGGCGACTCCTTTATCGGATCGGGTATATGGCTAAAGAAGAGGCCGGGGGCACGCCCCAAAAAGAAAAAGAAATAAAAAAAAAGAAAGGGCGCACCCTAAGGCACGCCCCCTCTTGACAAAAGTTACTATCACATGATCTTTGAACCGCTGTCCCAGAGCGGTTGAAAAGCTTCTCTATTCTACCAAAATCATCTTGCGGCTGGCGCTGAAGCTGCCGGCTTTGAGGGTATAGTGGAGCACCCCTGTGGCGCCCAGCTCGCGGGCCGTCACCTTATATTGGTGGTAGCCGGCGCCCAAATTGGCCTGCATAACTTTCAGGGTTCGGCCCAGGCCGTCTTGTATCGTCAGTGTCGTTTGCCCGGCTGTGGGCAGGTAGAACCCAATCACGGTCTGGTCGCTGAAGGGGTTGGGTACGTTTTGGTACAATACCACTTCGTTGCCCGCTGCCTGGCTGCCACTGAAGCGGAAGCCTAAGCCCATCATTTCGCCCGTCTGGCGGTAAGCTTCGGCTGCCGTATATCGGCTGCTTACGCTCAGCACTTCGCTCAGCAGCGCATCGCGGGTAGCCCGGATCACGAGGCTGAACAGCACTTCGTCGGCATTGCCGGCTTCGCCATTCCAACTGGTGGTGATGGCGCCCTGGCCTGCAAAGCGAAGCCCAAAGTGGTCTTCCCGCAAGCGGCCGTAGGCGATGTCTACCAGCTCGGCGCCTTCGAGTTGCAGCGTGCCCTGATAGCCCTCGATGCGCGCCAGCTCGCCGGCCCGCACGTCTACCGTGTACACATTACCCGCCCGAAGCTCAGCCTCGGCTACTTCTAAGAAGAACGTGCCCCGGAGGTTGCGTTCCTCGCTGCCCAGCAGATTGGGCGCTGCGCTGCCGTTGACGTCGCCCACCTTCACCGCTACGAAGTCTGAGTCCATCGATACCCCGGCGAAGTTGTTGAAGTTGATCACTTCAGGGAAGGACGTCGCCCAGGGGTTGGTCGGTACGGGGAAGACAAAGTCGGCATCTACAAAGCGCCAGCTCGTATTGTTCGGGAAGTTGGTCGTGATGTTCAGGATCAACCTCCGGATCTGGATCAAGTCCAGCGTTGTGATGGAGCCCGATCGGTTGGCATCGGCCGCAATCATTTTGTAGGGGCTGTCGAGCAGTTGCGATTGCAGGATGTGCTTGTTGATCAGCACGATGTCGAAGGTCGACACCCCGTTGATCGGGTTAGCATCCAGCGTAGGCGTCACCGTGTAGTCGCCTCCGGCCGCTAAGCCGGTGAAGGCGTAGGCCCCGTCGGCGCCTGTGGTCATGGCGGCGCTGCGCATACCGCTCAGGGCTACTTCCACCCCTTGGACGGCCTCGTCCTCTTCGGTGCGGATGAAGCCTGCGATATTACCGCTCGGCGCGCACAGCCCGTTGGGGTCTTGCAGCAGCAGGAAGGTCTCGCAGTAGTCGTAGTTGCCCGCTCCGTCGATCGAGTACACGAAGATGGTGATCGTTGCCGGTTGATCGGCCGTACCGCCGTTGGCTGCAAAGTCGTTGCAGTCGAACTGGATGCCATTGGCCGTATTCGGGTTCGGAGCAACGCCGGCGCCGAGTTCGCGGTCGTATACGGCAATCTTCAGCGGCCCTGTGCAGTCGTCAGCTAAGCTGGCCACAAACTCCGAGGCCCAGATTTCGGGCGTCATGCCGCCGTCGATC
>CAYOTJ010000289.1:0-5350 GCA_964406855.1 uncultured Saprospiraceae bacterium | reverse complement strand
GATAACCCGGGCAGCATGACCATCGGGGCCTGCCGGGGCGGCTGCCCAAAAAAAACAGACGACTTGTACCTTTGGGCGAGGCCTGATTCTTTTGCCTTAGCTGTGTTTGCAGCGCCCTTAATGATCAAGCAGAATAAGTCTGATATAATTTTTGTGTTAAAATGCGGCCGCCGCGGCTGTTTAAAGCGCTCTGTATAAGCTAAAAACAAAAATTGGTCGTTTTTTGTAAGGGAACGGCTGATTAATTCGGGTAAACGGTTTTTGTTTCTTAACAAATATTTTTGTTTCACCAAAAAAAGTTTTCCACAACGTGGATAACTTCTTTCGTCTTTTCCACAATGGAGGCTGTACTTTTATCGTCCAAAGAAGAAGAGACAGCATTTTTTCTTGGAAAATGAGAGGACCTTATCGATGACAAATTTTTTCATTTTAGAAATTTAATTATGAATACACCGTTGGTTGATTCCAAAACGAACCGAGCGCTTCAGGCTTATCCCTACGAAGAAGTACTGCGTGCGGCTGTAGTTTATTTCAAAGGCGACGATTTGGCCGCCAGCGTATGGGTAAACAAGTATGCGCTAAAAGACTCCCAGGGAAACATTTACGAGCTTACGCCCGACGATATGCACCGCCGCATTGCGCGGGAATTGGCGCGGATTGAAGCCAAGTATCCGAATCCCATGAGCGAAGACGAGCTGTATGAACTGCTGCGCGATTTTCGCTATGTGGTGCCCCAAGGCAGCCCTATGGCGGGTATTGGCAATGATTTTCAGATATCCTCCCTCAGCAATTGCTTCGTAATCGGGAACGGTTCCGACTCTTATGGGGGCATCGTCAAATCGGATGAAGAGCAGGTACAGCTTATGAAACGCCGGGGCGGCGTAGGGCAAGACCTTTCGCACCTCCGCCCCAAGGGCACGCCGGTAATGAACAGCGCGCTTACCTCAACGGGTATTGTGCCGTTTATGGAGCGCTACTCCAACAGCACCCGCGAGGTGGCTCAGGATGGTCGCCGCGGAGCCCTCATGCTCACCGTATCGATCAAACACCCCGATGCGGAAGACTTTATAGACGCCAAGTTGGAGCGCGGTAAAGTGACGGGCGCCAACGTATCGGTGCGCATCGACGACGAGTTTATGCGCGCTGCTATAGCTGAAAAGCCCTATGTACAGCGCTATCCCATCGATTCGGATGCCCCCAAATACACTCAGGAGATCGATGCGGCCAAGCTTTGGGGCAAGATCATCTACAACGCCTGGAAATCGGCAGAGCCGGGGGTGTTGTTTTGGGACACCATCGCCCGCGAGTCGGTGCCCGACTGCTACGCCGATCTGGGCTATCGCACCATCTCCACCAATCCCTGCGGCGAAATTCCCCTTTCGCCTTACGATAGCTGCCGGCTGGTGGCCATTAATTTGTACAGCTATGTAGAAGAGCCCTTTACGGATAAGGCTTGGTTTAACTTTGATAAGTTTGCCCAGCATGTGCAGCAGGCTCAGCGCATCATGGACGACATCATCGATCTGGAATTAGAAAAAATCGACGCCATCTTAGAGAAGATCGATAACGACCCCGAAAACGGGGAGATCAAAAATACGGAGCGCCGTCTGTGGGAGAAAGTGCGCACCGCCTGCATCAATGGACGCCGCACGGGCTTAGGCATCACGGCCGAAGGCGATATGTTGGCCGCACTGGGGCTTCGCTATGGCGCCGATGAGGCCCTCAACTTCTCGGTCGACGTACACCGCACCTTAGCTTGCAGCGCCTACCGCAGCAGCGTGGTAATGGCCCGCGAGCGCGGCGCCTTCCCGATCTACGACAGCGCCCGCGAGGAAAACAATCCGTTTATTCAGCGGCTGCGCTCGGCCGATCCGGCCCTCTATGAGGAGATGATGGTATACGGCCGCCGCAACATAGCCCTGCTCACCATTGCGCCCACGGGCACCACCAGCCTGATGACGCAAACGACCTCCGGCATAGAGCCTGCCTTCCTCATCAGCTATATGCGCCGCCGCAAGGTAAACCCCAGCGATAAAGACGCCCGCGTAACCTTTGTAGACGAAGTGGGCGATTCCTGGGAGGAGTACAACGTCTTCCACCACCGCTTCATCACCTGGCTACAGGCCAACGGCTACGATGTAGACCGCGTAACCAAAATGTCGGCCGCCGAACTAAAGCCCCTCATTGAAAAGTCGCCTTATTATAAGGCTACAGCCAATGACGTAGACTGGGTGCAGAAGGTGAAAATGCAGGGCGCCATCCAGAAATGGGTCGATCATTCCATCTCCGTGACGGTCAATGTGCCGGAAGACACCTCGGTAGAGATGGTGAAAAAAATCTACGAAACGGCTTGGGAAGTCGGCTGTAAGGGATGTACCATCTACCGCGACGGCTCGCGTTCGGGCGTACTGGTAGCCGATACGGGCAAGTCGGAAAAAGAAGAGGTGAAGTTTACGGAAACCATGCCGCCTAAGCGCCCCGAGCGATTAGAGGCCAAATTGGTGCGCTTTAAAAATGCCGACGAAGACTGGATGGCCGTTATTGGCGTCATCGATGGGCACCCCTATGAAATTTTTACGGGCCGCGCCATCGATACCTTCCGCCTGCCCGATTATGTGACGGCGGGCTGGGTGATCAAAACCCGCGATGAAGACGGTCGGAATCGCTACGATTTCCAGTTCCTCGACAAAGACGGTTACCGCATTACCATTGAAGGCCTGTCGCGTTCCTTCAATAAGGAGTACTGGAACTACGCCAAGCTCATCAGCGGAGTGTTGCGCCACGGCATGCCCATCGTTCATGTGGTGGATATGGTAGAAGGCCTCAATACGGAGGACGACTACATCAACACCTGGAAGAATGGCGTTGTGCGGGCCCTCAAGCAGTTTGTACCCGATGGCGCTCAGGCGGCCAACAGCGAGTGCCCGAGCTGCCACGATCCGGAAGGCCTGCTTTATAAAGAAGGTTGCCTCATCTGTAAGAGCTGCGGCTATTCCAAGTGCGGTTAACCATCGCTGCGGAGCTGGCATTGCACGCTTAGCCGGCGAGCCACATCAATCAATATTAAACAAACGGGCCGGGGTGAACGTCACCCCGGCCCGTTGTCTTTTATCGCTGTGGCAGCGATTTTTTATTGCACCACAAAAGGCAGCGTCTGCAATTGCCTGCCGCTTACGAGGGCTAAGTAGTAGCGCCCTGCCGGCAGGTTGAGTTGAAACTCGTGCCGTTGCTCGCCGGCGGGCTGCCGCTGTTGCAACAGGGTAGTTACGGGTTGTCCCAGCGCATTGAATACCGTTAATTGTACCGATGCAGGAGCCGGCAGGGTATAGCTTACGTTGAGGGGCCCCTGGGTGGGGTTGGGCGAGACGGCCAAGCCCAGTTGAGCCAGTTCTACATCCCCGGTAGCGGTGATGTAGCCGCTGGAAGGCGCATCCAACCGCACGTTGGTATAGAGGCGATATTCGCCGGCCGCGAGGCTGATGGGGTTATTGGGGTTGCTCACGATTAAGCTATCGCCGGTAAAATACTCATACCAGGTACCGCCAAAGAAGAAGGGCATAGGGGCGTCGGCTGTGGTAAGGCCGAAGTTGCCCAGTGCCACCACCGTCATGGTGGGGTGGTTGAGGGTAATGCGCTTGACGGGGTTATTGACCGACTGCGAGAAGTTGGTCGTGCTAAAAGCCTCGTAGTTGGTCTTGAGCTGAACAAGCGCGCTGGTGACATCGAAGATGCGGCGGCGATTGGGGCTTTGGTAGTAGTCCCAGCGGATGGGTTTATTGCCGGTGCGGCAGCCGTCGCTGATGGTGCCGTCGAGGCAGTAGTTGATGCTGTAATCGTAGCCTAACTCGCCAAATTGCCACAGCATCTTGGGGCCGGGCAGGGTGTAGAAAAATACGCTCGACAGCTCTACGCGCCGCATGGCCGTGAGGATGTTGCGGATGTTGTACGTGCCGGAGGCGGCGCCTTCGTTGAGGTTCTTGACCATCAGGCGTTCTTCGTCGTGGCTTTCCATGTAGGGGATGAGGTTGGGTTGGGTCCAGCCGCGGCTGGTATAGCTGGCGCTGCTGAGGTTGGCGTTTACGCCCCGCGTGACGTCGATGTAGAGGTTGTGGATGCCGCCGCCGCCCCAAAAGAGCATACCATTGCCATAGGCCTGGAGCTCTGTTTCTTCGGTATTCACGGCAAAGTGCTCAAGAATGACATAGGCTGCCGGGTTGACGGCCCACATCACATCGGCGTAGTGCTTGAGGGTAGCGATGCGGTTGGCGTCGTAGGCATTCCAGGCATTGACATCGTTGCTCTGGCGCTGGGTAAAGCCCTTACTAAGGTCGAAGCGGAAGCCGTCGATGCGGAACTCGCTAAGCCAGTAGCGCATCACCTGATCGACGTATTTGCGGGTAGCCGGGCTTTCGTGGTTGAAGTCGTAGCCCACGTTGAAGGGGTGGCGCGCCGTGGGGTTGAGCCAGGGGTTATCGGGGCTGGGCCGGAAGTTGGGCTGATCCCAGTACAACTGCGCCAGCGGGCTCTGGCTGAAGGCGTGGTTGTACACCACGTCGACGATGACGGCGATGCCGCGGGCGTGGCAGGCGTCGATGAACTGTTTGAAGTGGTTGGGCGTGCCGTAGTACTTATCGAGGGCCATGTGAAAACTGGGGTTGTAGCCCCAGCTCAGGTTGCCTTCAAACTCGCTGACGGGCATGAGCTCAATGGCGTTGACGCCTAATCGGCTGAGGTAATCGAGGGTGTCGATGAGGGTCAGGTAATCGTGGCGGTCGATGAAATCGCGCACGAGCAGTTCATAGATCACCAGTTTGCTTTTAGCCGGGGGCGTAAAGTCGTCAACCTGCCATTCATACTCCGGTGCGCCGGGTTGCAACAGGGTTACGATGCCGTCGGTTTTGCCCACGGGGTAGGCGGGCAGGTTGGGCCAGGTTTCGTCGGCAATAAAAGGATCGTTGAAGCGGTCGAGAACCAGCGTACTGTAAGGGTCGGCAATGCGGATGCTGCCGTCGACGAGGTATTGCATGCCATACGACTGGCCGGGCGTAAGCCCCTGTAGATAGATCCACCAGGTGGCGCCGTCGGGGCTGCGGTTGAGTTGGTGCTGGAGTGTGGGCGTCCAATCGTTGAAATCGCCAATGAGGAAGATCACCTGCTTGTTGGGGGCGTAGAGTTGAAAGTACAGCCGCCCGTCGGGGAGGTAGGTAATGCCGTCGTCGAAGCCGGCCGGCGGCTCGGCAACGTTTACAGCGCCGGGAATGACGTACACAAAGCGAGCGGTATCGCGCAGGTTGTTGTATTCGGCGGCTAACTCAATGAGGTGAGCGCCGCTACCCGATGCCGTTACGCT
>CAYOTJ010000288.1:5008-5366 GCA_964406855.1 uncultured Saprospiraceae bacterium | reverse complement strand
GCCGGTCTACGCCGCCCTGCAACCCCGGGGTTTTGCCCTCGCCGATCAGCAGCAGCTCTTCAACGATATGCTGGAGGCCAACGCCCTTTACAAATCGATTCAAAACGCCCGCATCCTCGGCGAACTGGCCATCTCCTGCCTCGATACCCGGTGGATGCCCGCCCGACGTTTGGCCGAGACCTGCGAAATCGTGCACTGGAATAAGTTCCTGGCGCCTTGTTTGCGCCATCCGGCTTACCAGGCTTACCGAAAAACCACCTATCACCACAAAACCAAAGCCCTCATCCAGTCGATACAAAACCAACGCCAGGAAGCGCCTCAGCCTGCGGCCATCGCGGCCTTCAACTGGGCGCGGGCA
>CAYOTJ010000288.1:0-4998 GCA_964406855.1 uncultured Saprospiraceae bacterium | reverse complement strand
TTGGGCGCCCCTCGCGCCGCTTTCCCCGAAGAGTCCTACGCCTGCCGCCTGCTGCGCCAGTTTGTAAGCCACGCGGGTTAGCTGGGGGCATCCTCTTCTTGTGCCGTATCCCTGACTCCTTTGTCGGGCTGAGTGGTTTTTAGGGGAGCTGTCGGGCCGGCGGCCGGCGGCAAATGATGGAGAACAACAAACTCGGAAAACCATGCCATGCGGCAGGAGCGGTTCCTGCCACATGGCGGCGCTAATGCTTATCCATTCCGGTCGGCATCCACTACGGCATAAGCTACCATATTGACGATCTCGCGCTCCGAGGAGCCCAGTTGCAACACGTGTACAGGCTTGGCCATGCCCAGCAGTATGGGGCCCAGTACTTCTATGCCTACGAGGGTGCGCAGCAGGTTGTGGGTGATGTTGCTGGAAGACAACTCGGGAAATATAAGGGTATTGGCGCCGGTATGGGCGAGCTTGCTGAAGGGGTGATTTTTGCGCATGAGTTCGAGGTCAAAGGGCAGGTGGGCCTGCATTTCGCCATCAATGTACATGTGGGGGTATTTTTCCTGGAGGATGGCGGTGGCGCGGCTCATCTTATCGGCCATTTCCCCGCGCACGCTGCCGAAGTTGGAGTAGCTGAGTAGGGCAATCCGGGGTTCTATATTGAATTTGCGCACCGCCTCGGCAGCCAGCTCGGTAATTTCTACCACTTCTTCCACGGTGGGGTTTACGTTGAGGGTAGTATCGGCTAAGAAGATAGGGCCGGTTTTGGTCATGAGGATGTGCATACCTGCCACCCGCTTTACGCCGGGCTGGGTGCCGATGATCTGGAGGGAAGGCCTGATGTTGTCGGGATAGTTGCGGGTGATGCCTGAGATGAGCGCATCGGCCTCGCCCATTTCCACCATCATGGCGCCGAAGTAGTTTCGGTGCAGCATGTTTTTCTGGGCTTTGGTGGGGCTCAGGCCTTTGCGCTGGCGCTTGGCGTAGAGCGCTTCGCTGTAAATGCGCCGGGTCTCGGCGGTGTCGGCCGATTTGGGGTCGAGGATAGGGGCGTCATGAAGGTCTATGTTGTAGGTATCCATGATGTTGAGGATGATGTCGCGGTTGCCTAATAGTATAGGATAGGCGATGTGTTCGTCCCGCACCTGTTGGGCGGCCTTGAGCACTTTGGCATCCTCGGCATCGCCAAAGACCACGCGTTTGGGTTTGCGCTTTGATTTGTTGATGAGCACCCGCATGAGCTGGTTGTCGAGGCCTACCCGGGTAGCCAATTGCTGCTCATACTCCTCCCAATTGGTGATGGGTTGGCGCGCTACCCCTGAGGCCATAGCGGCCCGGGCTACCGCAGGGGCTACGTGGGTGAGCAGGCGGGGGTCCATGGGCTTGGGTATGATGTAGTGGCGGCCAAAGCTCATGTTGGTTTCGCCATAGGCCATGGTCACAATGTCGGGCACGGGGCGCTTGGCTAAGTCGGCAATGGCATAAACGGCGGCCCGCTTCATGTCTTCGTTGATGTCGGTAGCGCGCACATCAAGGGCCCCGCGAAAGATGTACGGGAAGCCAAGTACGTTATTGACCTGGTTGGGGTAGTCGGAGCGGCCGGTAGCCATAATGATGTCTTCGCGGGCGGCGGTAGCTTCTTCATAGGCAATTTCCGGGGTGGGGTTGGCCATGGCGAAAACGATGGGGTCGGGAGCCATGCTCCGTATCATATCCGGGTTGACGATGTTGCCCACCGACAGGCCCAGGAATACGTCGGCCCCCACCATGGCATCGGCCAAGCGGGCCGTGGCGGGGTAGTGCCTGCTGGCAAAGCGCAGCCGCAGCTCGTCGAGATCGGTGCGCCCGGGGTGGATGATGCCATCCTTATCGAACATGGTGATGTTCTCGATGCGGGCGCCCAGCAGCACATACATCAGGGCGCAGGAGATGGCGGAGGCGCCGGCGCCGGATACCACTAAGCGAACGTCCGATATGGGCTTGCCTACTACCTCAAGGGCATTGATGAGGGCCGCCCCGCTGATGATGGCTGTGCCGTGCTGGTCGTCGTGCATGACGGGGATGCTGAGGGCTGCCCGGAGGCGCTTTTCAATTTCGAAGCACTCGGGCGCTTTGATGTCTTCGAGGTTGATACCCCCAAAGGTGGGCGCAATGAGACTGACGGTGCGCACAAGCTCGTCGATATCCTTGGTGCCGATTTCGATGTCAAAGCAGTCGATGTCGGCGTATATTTTAAAGAGCACACCTTTGCCCTCCATCACAGGTTTGGAGGCTTCAGGGCCTATGTCGCCCAGCCCCAGCACGGCTGTGCCATTGCTGATAACGGCCACAAGATTGCCTTTAGCGGTGTACTGGTATACCGCTTCGGGCCGGGCAGCGATCTCAAGGCAGGGGTCAGCCACGCCGGGCGAGTAGGCCAACGACAAATCGCGCTGAGAGTTGGTTTCTTTGGTGGGTACCACCTCTATTTTGCCGGGGCGCCCTTTGGCGTGGTAGTGCAGGGCTTCTTCTTTCCTGATCTTCTTGGTTTCCATAAGTTTGGCTCATTTGGCCGGGGCGCCATAGCCGGAGAAAGGCCGGGCGCCAACCGGGCTGCAAACTTATGAAAAAAAGAACGGATCATCCATACAAGCGCTGCGCGTCTGAAGGCAGCGGCGCTTGCTTAGGGCCGTCGTCAGGGGCGCTTGCTGCACCGGTCGCGCCAGGCCGATCGGAATTGCTCGCGTTCTTCTTCGTTCATCTTCATCCACTTTTCTTTCCAGGCGCGGCGCTGTTGGGCCTTATAGCCGCTGCCCGGGCCAGGGCCGCCATGCCGGCCAAAACTGCCAAAGAGGATGCGACTCAACACCAGCAGCCCTACAGCCTGCCAGTAGGCGATGCTCTTAACGGCCAGCAAGTCGGGCAGGATGGCATTCCACAGCCACATGACGATGCCGCCCAGCAAAAAGAACCCGCCTATAAAAAACATTCCTCCCCAGAGGAAGAACCGGCGGCGACGGCGAGATGAAGGATGGCTATACATGGTTGTTGGTTTTCGTTTTATTGAAGGATCAGTTCGTCGTACAGGTCGGCCAGCCGGCGGCGCAGATGCTGTACGGCATAGCGCTTGCGCGAGATGATGGTTTTGAGGTTCTCTCCGGTTTGATCGGCAATTTCCTGCAAGGTGCGGTCTTCCAGTTCGTTTTGTACAAATACGTCGCGTTGGGCAGGCGGCAGCTCGTCGAGGGCGGCAAAGAGTTCTTCCCAGAACAGTTGCCGCAAATGCTCGGTCTCGGGGGTGTTGTGGTCGGCCAGCAGGATGTCGCGCAACATCTCGCCGCCTTCGTCTCCCTCGTCGTCGGTATAGCCAATGGCGTCTAACGATTCCGTTTCGCGGCGGCGGTAGCTGTCGGTCACTTTGTTGCGGGCCACCCTGAAGAGCCAGGCGTTGATGTTTTCCACGGCGCTCAGATCCACTAAGTTGCTCAACTGATACCAGACTTCCTGCAAAATGTCCTCCGCATCGGCCTCATTGGCCACCCTGCCCCGGATAAAGCCGTAGAGGCGTTGCCCGTAGCCGCGTATGATCTGCCCAAGGGTCTGCTCGCGGATGGTCATGTATGCGTATGCTTTTTCGGGTAAGACGAACGAGCGTGTAAATTACGCTAAAACATCGGCATTTTTTTTCGGAGGGCTCACCTCCCGCTCAATGCGCCGCATAAGTAGTACGCAAATCACCATTGAGGCGGCCACCACCCAGCCTAAGGCAGGATAGTGGTCTATGTAGCCCGAGGGGCGCTTTACCACAATCCAGCCGGCTAATGCGCTGGCCAAGCCGCCCGATATTTGCGAAATCGATGCATTGATGCCCATAAAGGCCCCTCGGTCGGCGGGCGTAGGTACCTGCGTAATGAGCGTCGAGGAAGAGATCATCCGCGCCGTAATGCCCACAAAGAGCACACAGTTGAGGCCAATGATCACCCATAAAGGGGTCTGGCCCAGTTGGGTATAGTACAGCACCATCAGTATGGACAGCGCTGTGCCGGCTACAAATAGCCTGAAACTGCCCACTTTGTCTGCTAATTGGCCCACCAGCGGCCCTATTGCCATATTTACCAATCCTGTAGCCAAGTAGATGATGGGCAGGTCGTCGAGGGCCACGCCCATGTTGTTTACCGCAAAAGCGCTCCCGAAAGGCATCAGCATAAAGCCCCCCGTAGCCAGCAGGGTAGTAGCGGCAAAGCCCCGCACATAGCGCTTATGACTGATGGTGTGCTTAAAATGCTCAATCGGCGAAGCCTGTCCCTGCAACGCCAGATGCTCGTCGACTGGTCTCATTCGCCAATAAATGACGGCTCCCACCGGCAGCCCTACGCCCACAATAAGCAAAAAAGGCGCATGCCAGTCCCAGGCGCCGGCCAGATACAGCGCTATGGGCAGCCCCATCACCTGGCTCACCGCAAAAGCCATCTGCACAAATCCCATCACCCGCCCACGCACTTCCACCGCAAACAAGTCGGTTACAATAGCATATACAATGGAGCCAATAACGCCCCCGAAAACGCCCGTCAGGGTGCGTGCCGCCAGCAGCAGCGGATAGCTGGGCGCCAGCCCGCACAGCAATGTGCCTCCCAGAAAGCCGATGTAAAAAAACAGCAGCATCTTCTTGCGGTCAAAACGATCGGCAAAACCCGCCGCCAATAGGCCCGCAGCGCCCGCCGCAAAAGCATACGACGATACTACCCACCCAAACTGAGAAGCGCTGATGTCCAATTCCTGCATCAACTGCGCGCCCAGCGGCGATAATACCATGAAGTCGAGGATGATCGTAAATTGAAGGAAAGCCAATAAGGCTACAATGAAAATCTGGTATTTGGTAAAAGTCGGTTTATTTGTGTCCATAGCAGGGGCGGCCGGGCCGCGTTGGTGGTTAGAGGGGGCAAAGATAGGAAAGTTTAGGGGCTCGCTGCGCTCGCGTTTAGGGCGGCGTTGCCGCTGTTTAGGGGCGCTGCGCGCGTTTAGGGC
>CAYOTJ010000287.1:2373-5389 GCA_964406855.1 uncultured Saprospiraceae bacterium | reverse complement strand
ACCCTACCAAGGGCGACTGGGACTGGTTGCCCTTCGTGGCCCTGATGAAAGGCGCAAAAGTAAAACGGGTAATGGAAGAAGTTTTTGGTCATCGCCAGATTGAAGACCTCTGGCGGCCTTTTTTTTGCGTATCCGCCAACCTGACCACTTCCCACGAGCATGTGCATACCCAGGGAGCTATGACCAAAGCCATCATGGCCAGCGCTGCCATTCCCGGCATTTTTCCGCCCTTGGTATTTGGCAATGACCTGCATGTAGACGGAGGCATCGTGAATAACCTGCCCATCGATGTGATGCGCCGCCTGGGAGTAGACCGCATCATTGCCGCCGATTTTGAACGCGACAAGCAGTACAACCTCAACTACACCGAAATACCGGACTCTACCTTACTGCTCAAACAGTGGTTTACCGGGCAAAAAGTGTATAAAACGCCATCCATACTGAGCATACTTATGAAATCGACGGCCCTGGGTAGCGATGAAAAAGCGCGCCGCTTAGCTTCCGACTCCGACTTATTCTTCCGTTCAGACATGAAGAACATTGGCTTTCTCGATTGGCTGGCCTTTGACCAGGCCATTGAAATTGGCTATGAGCATGCCTGCGAGGTGCTCAGGGATGTTGATCCGGCTGAATGGCAATAAAAAATGGCTATCCGGCCTCACATCAACAACGTTGAGCCCTAAAACTTTTTCATTCACTTGACTTCACTAAACCGCATGCACTACGACTGGATTCTTTTCGACGCCGACAACACCCTGCTCGACTTTACCGCCGCCGAGCGACACAGCCTCAGCAGCGCCATGGCCGACGAGGGGCTCGACTTTCAGCCCGACCACCACGAGGTGTACCACCACATCAACAAAGCCTGCTGGCACGACTTTGAACACGGCCGCATCAGCAAAGCCCAACTGAGGCGCGAGCGCTTTGAACGCTTTTTTTACGAGCTGGGCGTTCGTGGCATCGACCCCGACGCCTTTGCCGACGCCTACCTGGCAAACTTGGCTCATACCGGGCATCTGCTAAGCGGCGCCTTGGCCTTATTGGAGGCCCTGCGACCCCATTATCGGCTGGGATTGGTGACCAACGGCCTAAAAGAGGTGCAGCGCCCCCGCCTGCACGCAGCCGGTATAGCGGGTTTCTTTGAGGTCATTGTGGTATCCGATGAGATCGGCCCTGCCAAGCCTCAGGCGGCTTTTTTTGACCACGCCTTTGCCGAAATGGGCGGCCCCGAACGCGAACGGGTGCTGGTGGTAGGCGACAACCTGAACGCCGACGTGAAGGGCGGCCTCGACTACGGCCTGCACGCCTGCTGGTACAACCCTGAAGGCGCTGAGCGCTACCTGCCCATCAGCCCCACCTACGAAATTGGCGGCTATGGCGAACTGCTGACGCTACTGGGGCACGGATAAGCAAAGGGTTTTTTACCTTTGTGTGGTTATGTGTACCTAAACGCGCAACATGGCCGCAGACCAGCAAGCATTGGCACATCTTTTTTACCGGGAACTGGCAAAAGTAGCCGAGTCGGAAAGTCTCGACACGCCGGGCCGAATTGAAGCCTGCTACCAACTGTTGCACCTGGTTTTCCAGGAAGCGACCCGGGCCGAGCGGCTGGTTTTTACCACCCATTTTGCCCGCATGGCCTATGTGGCCCATAAGTACCAACTCGACAAGGCGCTGCTGTACTACCTGCACCAGTTTCGCCGGCGCGCCCGCCTGCCCGGTCGCCGTGAAGATATCGCCACGTTGGCGCTGGGTTACCGCGCCATTGCCCAACTGATCGAAGCCCTGTGGCAAACGCCGCCGGCCCCCAACTGGGCGCCCTGGATGCCCCAGGAGTGGCCCTTAGCCCTGCGCCCGCCCCAAGTGACGGCCTACCTGCCCAAGCTGCGGGTGCTGGCCTTAGCCGACGATGCGCCCAATGAGCAGTTGCTGGCCCGTAGCGAGGCCGCCCCCGAAACCGTTATCCGCATCCAATACAACCTGCCCGAGCGCAACGATTATCTACAGCCCACCATAGAGCTGATGCGCAAAGTGACGGGCTTCCCCATAGCCCTCAACCTGCTGGATGTAGAAATAGACGACGCAGGCCTGTATCGACCGAGGGCCATTGTTGTAGACCCCGATTACCTCATTGATGTGTCGGCCGTAGCAGAATGCTATCGGGGCGCGGAAACCGACCCTTGGTCGTACCTGCTCAATAAATTTTTACCCTATGATGTGACCCTGCCGCGACTGCTGGGCAACGTGGCCAACTTCTTCCTCGACGAGCTGATGACCAACCCGAAGGCCAGCTTCCCCGAGCTCAAACGGCGCATCTTCGGCCTGCAACCTTTGGCGTTCTGCCTCTTTGACGACCGCCAGATACGGGAGCTCATGGAGCAGTCGCAGCGCCACTTCGTACACCTGCAACAGCT
This sequence comes from uncultured Saprospiraceae bacterium, assembly GCA_964406855.1. Lineage (GTDB taxonomy): Bacteria > Bacteroidota > Bacteroidia > Chitinophagales > Saprospiraceae > JAUMBM01. The sequence continues at coordinate 2,975 of CAYOTJ010000287.1, read as the reverse complement.
CATTGCCGCCGGCTTCGAGCAGGAGGGCATCGCTACGGCCCATTGTTATCTCGAACCTTCGTTTTACAGCGAAACCTATGGCCTTCAGGGGCGCCTCGACCTGCTACACCGACCCGCCGGCGCCGAGGGGCGCACCGCCATCGTAGAGCTCAAAAGCGGCAAGCCTTTCATGGCCAACATCCACGGCATTGCCGGCAGCCATTTTATCCAGACGGCACTATACGACCTGCTCATCCGATCGGCTTTTGGGGCCGAAGCCAACCCGGCCAGCTATATCCTCTACAGCGGCGTCGACGAGCGGCCGTTGCGCTTTGCCCCTGCCAGCAAAGCCCAACAATACGAGGCCCTGCAACTGCGCAACCAATTGGTGGCCATCGACCGGCTGCTGGCGGGCTTGGGGCTGGGCGAAGGCAGCCTGAGCGAACAGGGCGACCGGCTCTTTGCGCGCCTCAGCCTGGCCCGCTACCCTAACCTCAAGGGCTTTGCCCGCGATAACATCTACCTCTTCGAGTCGGTATGGAAAGCCCTCGACTCCATCGAAAAAGCCTATTTCGCCGCCTTCGCCGGCATGGCAGCCCGCGAACACGCCTTAGCCAAAACCG
>CAYOTJ010000287.1:0-2363 GCA_964406855.1 uncultured Saprospiraceae bacterium | reverse complement strand
CAATGGCTTAGCCAGCCTGTGGCTCGACGACCCCGATGACAAGGAGCAAAATTTCGAGTGGATGGCAGGCCTCCAAATGGCCGTCAACCAGGCTACGGCCGAAGAACCCATGCTTACGCTGGTGCGCACCGAGCGCACTAACCCCTTGGCCAACTTCCGGGTGGGCGATATAGCCGTGCTCTACCCCGCTGCGCAGCAAGGACCCGGCGCGTTGGTCAACCAGATTTTTAAATGCACCCTCGTAGAACTTGAACCCGGCCATGTAAAAGTGCGGCTGCGCTCACGCCAGTTCAACGATCGCCTTTTCCGGGAGCAGGCCGAGTGGGTGCTGGAGCACGACCTCCTCGACAGCCGCTTCATGGCCTATTACCGCAGCCTCTTCACCCTGGCGCGGGCGCCCGAGGCCCGGCGCGCGCTGCTGTTAGGACGAATGGCGCCGGGCCTGCCCGCCCCCGCAGCCCACCGCCGACCGCCAGAGCTCACCGACGAGCAGGCCGACATCCTGGCCCGCATGGTTGCAGCCCCCGACTACTTCCTGCTATGGGGGCCGCCAGGTACCGGCAAGACCAGCCAGATGCTGCGCTGCTTAGTGGCGCAACTGCTGGAGCATACCGAAGAGCATCTGCTGCTGCTGGCCTATACCAACCGGGCCGTAGACGAGATCTGCGAGTCGATCGAAAACATCGACCACGAGCAGGCGCGCACCTACCTGCGCATAGGCTCCCGCGATGGTACCGACGAGCGCTTCCGCAGCCACCTGCTGCAAACCCGAAGCGAAGGCATTACCAGCCGGCGAGAACTCAACGAGTTGCTGGCCGCCGCCCGACTGATGGTGGGCACTGTGGCCAGCGTAGCGGGCAAGCCCGAGTTGTTGCAGCTCAAAACTTTCCATCGGTTAGTCGTCGACGAAGCCTCTAAGATTCTTGAGCCCGGCCTCTTGTGCCTGCTCTCGGGCTTCTCCCGCTGGGCGCTCATCGGCGACCACCGCCAACTGCCCGCCGTAGTGGCCCAGCGCGAAGAAGACGCTCAGGTGCGCGATGAAGACCTGCGCGAGTTGGGCTTTTTTAACCTCCGCGATTCCCTCTTTGAGCGGCTCTATCGCCAGTGCATAGCCAATGGCTGGCATTGGGCCTATGCCCAGCTCAGCAGGCAGGGGCGCATGCACCAGGACATTATGCGCTTCCCCGGCCAGCACTTCTACGACAGCCGCCTGCAGGTGCTGCCTCACACAACCCGCCAAACGGAAGCCCCCCAATGGCGCCTGCCCGAGGCGCCTGCGGCCCTCGACCGGCAGTTGGCGGCCCACAGGCTTCTCTTTTTACCCACCGATATTGACGACGCCAGCCCTACCCTCAAAACCAATCGGCACGAGGCCGCACGCATCGCCGAGTTAGTGGAGAGCTGCGTCCGGCTGTATGCCGCCAGCGAGCGCCTCATCACGCCGGGCAGTATTGGCATCATCACGCCCTATCGCGCCCAAATTGCGCTCATCCGCCAGGCGCTGCGCGAGCGCAACCTGCACGAGTTGCCCCTTACCATCGATACCGTAGAACGCTATCAGGGCGGCGCCCGCGACGTGGTGCTCATTTCGCTCTGCACCAATTCGCCCCGGCAGCTCAGCGCCCTGTCGTCATTATCGCACGAAGGCGTAGACCGCAAGCTCAATGTGGCCATGACCCGCGCCCGAGAGCACCTCGTACTGGTAGGCAACCCCGCCCTGCTCCAACAAAGCCCCATCTACCGCAGGCTGCTGGAACACTGCTATGCCGAGGGCGCCTGGATGGATGCTTCCATCACCCCCAATTGAGCCCATGGATCGCTACGCCTACCTATGCCAGTTTCACCCCATCCCGCCCGCCGACTACGCCCTGTTGGAGGCAAAACTTCGCCCCCGCAGCTTCCGCAAGGGCGAGTTTATAGTCGTTCCCGGCGAGGTGCAGCGCGAGCTGTATTTTGTACGTGAAGGCGTACAGATGTCGTATGCCGAAACCGATAAAAAACTGCACGTCATCGCCTTCACCTATGCGCCCGGCCCCTGTGCCCTGCCCGAATCGCTTGCCGCCCAACAGCCTGCCGCTTATTACCTGACCTGCCTCACCGACAGCCGGCTCGATGCCCTGAGCTATGCCGATCTGGAGGCGCTGCTCGACCAGTCGCCTTCGCTGGAGCGCCTATTCCGCAAGATGGCCGAGGCCATGCTGGCCGGCGTTATCCACCGCCATGTAGAGCTGCATGCAGCCGGCATGGAGGAGCGCTACCGGGCCTTTTGCCGCCGCAGCCCCCATCTGCTCCAGCTCGTTCCGCACAAGTACATCGCCTCCTACCTGGGCGTCACGCCCGAGTTCCTGAGCAAAGTGCGCAAA
>CAYOTJ010000286.1:3911-5424 GCA_964406855.1 uncultured Saprospiraceae bacterium | reverse complement strand
ACTCCATGCTGGCCCTCATCGACACCTGTTTTTCGTGGGTGATGTTTACCCTGTTTATGGTGGTTTTTCACGAGTTTGAGCGTGGGCGCTGGCAGCGTCTTTTTGCGGGTTCTTACCTGCTCATGTCGGTGGGGTTCCTCATGAAGGGGTTGCCTGCCATCGTGTTTCAGGGCGTTACGCTGGTGGTATGGTTTGCCTGGCGCGGCCAATTTTGGCGGCTATTCAGCCTGGCGCATATCCTTAGCGGGCTGGGCGCCGTGGCGCTGATAGGCAGCTACTACCTCGTTTACCATCAATACAATTCTTTGGAGGCGGTATTTTCCACGCTCTTCAACGAGTCGAGCAAGCGCACTGTCGTGCGCTTTGGGATAGGCGAAACCGCTTTGCAGATTGTTTCCTTTCCCTTTGAGTTTATCTATCATTTCCTGCCGTGGTCGTTGTTGGTATTTTACTTGGTGCGCCCCGACCTCAGGCGGTTGTTGCGGGAGTCTGTTTTTACCCGTTTTTTGGTCGTTGTGTTGCTGGCGAACCTCGTGCCGTACTGGACTTCCCCGGAGGTTTACCCCCGCTACCTGTTGATGTTGGTACCTTTGCTCTTTTTGCTGGGTTTCCATTTTTACGAACGTCGAGCTGCCCGGGCTATGGTTCACCGGGTTGTAGAAACCTTGTTGCTGGTCTTTGCGGCGGTGCTCAGCTTAGCTTGGGTAGCGCCTTTCTTCAGCGCCCGCTTGCAGGTGATGCCCGGCGCGCTGCCCATTAGCGCCCTTTTGCTGGCGGCTTCTGCGGCGCTTACCTGGCAAGCCTGGCGGCAGCCCGAGGCCCGATGGCTGTGGGTGATGGCCGTCATGCTGGTCTTCCGCATTGGCTTCAACGGGTATGTGCTGCCCGACCGCCTCGCCAACGACTATGGCGAAAAATGCCGTCAGACTTCCTTAGCTGCGGGGCGGCGCTGGCAGGGGCAATCTTTGTACGTTTATCATCATACCCTCATGCAGCCTACCAACTCCTACTACCTCGAACGGGCTTATGGCGGCATCATTCCCCGGAAAATTGATCGGTTTAGCCTTCAGGATTACTACATCGTCAACCCTGCTCAGTTTCCCGGGGCTTCGTTTGTTCTCCGCGATTCCTTTTTGGTACGGCACGGCCAACAAACGTACTACATTGCTCAGTTGAGGGATACCCTGCCGCCTCGTCAGGTATTGATGCCCGCCGAGTCCATTACGCCTTTGCCGCCCATTGGCCGCAAGAAATGAGGCGGCCTTCCGGGTGGGCGCTTTTGTTTGGGGCCTGCGGCTTTTGAGGTTCGGACCAGGGGGTGCAGCGGTATGGGCGGGCGGCCTGGCGGCCCTAAAGGACGCCGGACGCGCGCCCATAAGAGCGGAACACCCGGCGCCGCGCAGGATGCCCCCAGAGGTGAATGTTATGCGGCGGGGCCCAAAAAAAGAATACCTCTGAACGTCAGGGTCTGTTGCGGCGGCCCATTATGGCCTGAATGCGCATTCGGTGATGC
>CAYOTJ010000286.1:0-3811 GCA_964406855.1 uncultured Saprospiraceae bacterium | reverse complement strand
TTTTCAAGGCTTGTTGCAAAAATTTTTCCCGGACAATGAGGGCGAAGGGGCGTTGTTCGATTTTGCTGGTCAGCCAGGCGTCGAAGTCGAAGAGTTGGAGCATGGCGCGTTCTGTTTTTTGGAGGGCGAGCTCGGCCAGTTCCTGTTTTAAGGACTCGAAGAGGCTGCGGTGGCTGCTGCGGCCGTACTCGCGGGTGATGAGGCGGAGGTAGTGGATGAGGCGGCGCTCGAATTTGAGGAGTTTGCGGCGTTTGTTGAGAAAGCGGTAGGTGGAGCGCAGCAGGGAGTCGAGCAGGAGGGTATTGTCCATTTCGTAGTGGATGACGAGGTTGAGGATGCGGGCTAAGCTCTGGAGTTCTTCGCGCTCGACGGTTTTGGGGAGGTTGAGCCAGTGGTTGAGGTACTCCAGGGCTAGGGGATACTGCTGGGCGCCGAAGTAGATGTAAAAATACTGAAAGTAGAAGCTGCTGCGCTCGAAGAGGTCTTTGTCGAGGCGCTCGACTTCGTTGAGGTGCTGGCGGAGCAGGCGGAGGCCTTCGTCGAAGGCGCCCGACTCTATGCAGAGCCTGAAGTAAATGGCGTAGTATTGCCGGTGTATTTTGAGTTCGTCGTCGAGGGTAACGGGCTTCACCTGGTAGAGTTTGTCGAGGCAGGCGCGCACCTCGTCGTAGCGGCCGAGGCGGCCGCAGCCCACGGCAAAGTTGCTGAGGGCGGAGATGTATTCCGATACGTCTTCTTTGAGCAGGGTGGGGCGGTCTTCCATGAGGGCGAGCAACTCCTGGCTGAGGGTATAAAACAGGTCGTTTTGTTGCAGGGAATAGCTGACGATGGAGCGTGCGCGGTAGTACAGCACCCTGGCTCGGTAGGATTTGGCCGCTTCGGGCGACAGCAGCAGGGGGTGATCGTTGAGGGCGCTGCCGGTATTGGGGGTGAGCGCGTTTTTGCGCACTTGAACCAACACCTGAAAAAACAACTGCTGATAGGCTTTGTAGTTGGCGATGAGATCGAGGCAGTGGGCTTCTTCGGCGGCTATTCGGGCGAGGTGTTCGTTGAAATAGTCGATGTCGGCCCGGGCATAGGCGATGCGTTTGTCCCAGTCGAGGATTTCGAGCAGGGGTTCAAACAGTTCGTACCGGCGGGCGAGTCGGGCGGCGCGATTGAGCAGGTAATAGCAGTCGTCGAAGAGGGAGCGACGGTATAGCACCCTCACCTGTTGGAGGAGTACTTTGACCTGAAAATCTACGGAATATTGCTCTTCATATTGCTGTAAGGCGCGCAGGATGGCGTCGTAGAGGTAGGCTTTGAGTTCGGAGTATTTGCGGCTATCGGCGGGGTCTTTGCCGTATACTTTGCGGTATAGGGCATCGTCGTTGAACATTTTTTGCCGATTGATGGCGTCGAACAGCTTGTTGTACTTACTGTGGCTGTCTTCCTGCGAGACGATCTTGAAATAGCGCTTCTCGGAGCTTGACATCGATTTGATGAGTACAAACAAACGAGAAGAAGGCGTTTTGGTCATTTTTGTTGGTGCGTTTGTTTCTTTGAGCGAATATACAAATACGATCAGAAACCTGACTTTTGAGGGGGTATTTTACCGTCGTTTTATGCAACTTATGTGGCGTACTGTCGGAATGATTACCTTTGTTGTATGCGAACAGATTACCTGCGTAGGTTACACGACTATTGCGAAGCGCATAGCAGCGCTCCGCCCGACTACCTTGGGGCCTTGGAGCGGGAAACCCATCTGAAGACGCTGGCCCCGCAGATGATGTCGGGCGCTTTGCAAGGCCGGCTGCTGGCGTTGCTCAGCGGGCTGCTGCAACCCCGGCGGGTGCTGGAGATTGGCACATTTACGGGCTATGGGGCTCTTTGTCTGGCCGAGGGGCTTGCGGCCGGAGGGGAGTTGCACACCATTGAGGCCAACCCCGAGTTGGCGTACCTCATTCGGAAGCACGTGTCGGCCTCTCCCTTTGCCGGGGCCATCCATCTGCATATTGGGCAGGCGCAGGAGGTGATCCCGCAGTTGGCCGGCGATTTTGATCTGGTGTTTATGGATGCCGGCAAGCAAGATTACCCTGAATATTACGATTAGGTTATCGACCGCCTTCGTCCGGGCGGCCTGCTGCTGGCCGACAATGTGCTCTGGAGCGGCAAAGTGCTTGACCCCGGCAAAGACGCCGACGCTCAGGTGCTGGATGGTTTCAACAAGCAGCTTCGGGCCGACGCGCGCCTCGAAGTGGTGCTGTTGCCCCTGCGCGACGGCCTGCTGACAGCCCGCCGGAAGCCATGAGCAGCCGGGAGCGCTACCGGCAGTTTTGCGAGGCTACCCCTGATCTTCCCGTCTTTGCGCAGCCCTGGTACCTCGACGCCGCCCCCGGCGGGCAGTACTGGGATGCGGTAGTGGTGGAGGAAGGAGGGCGCCCCGTGGCGGCGCTGCCTTATTGCCTCAAGCGGCGCTGGGGGTTCCGTTATGCCACGTTGCCGTTGTTTGTGAAGTATCTGGGGCCGCTGCTGGCGCCCGGGCATCGCGAGCTGGCCGAGCAGCACCGCCTGCTGGGATTGCTCATTGAGGGCCTGCCCCGCCTCGATGGGTTTGAAACCCATTTTCAGCCCGATATGACCAACTGGCTGCCTTTCTACTGGCGAGATTTTCGGCAGACCACCTACTATACCTATCGCATTGACCTGACGCAGCCGCACTGGGCCGAAGGCATCAACCGCAACCTGAGGCGCAACCTCCGCAAGGCCGAGGAGCAGTTGCACCTGCGCCACGATCTGCCCTTAGCGGAGCTGCACAGGCTCATAGGGCTCAGCTTTGCCCGGCAGGGAAGGCCGCTGCCCTACGCCTGGCCTGATTTGGAGCGCCATCACCAAGCCCTGGCCGACCGCGGCGCCCGACAGTTGTTTTTCGCCGAAGACGAGCAGGGGCGCATCCACTCGGCGGCCTGCCTCATCTGGGACGGCCGGGCGGCCTACTACCACCTCAGCGGCGACGACCCCGCCCTGCGCGACTCGGGCGCCGGCATCTGGCTTGCGAAGCAGGCCATTGAATACGCCCGGCAGGTGCTGGGGCTGCCTGTGTTCGATTTTGAAGGCAGCATGATACCCGCCATTGAAGCCATACGCAGGCAGTTTGGCGCGCAGCAGACGCCCTACTTTCGGGTGTGGAAGGCGCAGTCAAAGGTGTTTGGATGGGTAAAAGGGTGGTGATTTTACATTGAATTAAATTTTGATTTACTTAGCCCCGGATCATCGGAAAAAGACGGGCTCTGACAGTTCTTAGTACTGGTGTATGCCGAATATCTGCAACCTATGCCCTACATTTACATCAAAAAGCGGAAACTCCGCGCCGCTACGCCATGCAAAACACCTTCCTCTGGTCGTTGCTGTCTAATCTCAGCCCGGTTGAGCTCAATGAAGCCGCCCGTTGGTTGGCCTCGCCCGTTCACAACCGGCGCGAAGACATACGCGTACTGCTGAGCGCACTGGCCGAGGCCGCACGCAACCAGTCGCCCGCCCCCGATCGCCACGAACTCTGGCGGCGCCTCTTCCCTGAGCAGGCCTTCGACGACCAGGAGTTTCGCCTCCGCTGCGCTTACCTTCTCCGCCAGCTCGAAGACTGGCTGGCCTGGCGCCGATGGCGCAGCGAGCCCCTGCGCGAAGCCGGCCACGCCTTAGCCGCCTACCGCGAACGCAAGCTCGACCTCCACTTCCAAAAACGCTTGGCCGCCGCCCGTCTCGCCCGCGATAAAACCACCCTGCGCCAACTGGTGTTCGTAGGCTTCGGCTTCGATGAGATAGGCGGCCAAAT